>NZ_JALKIK010000014.1:0-106851 GCF_023050955.1 Anaerobiospirillum sp. NML120511 | reverse complement strand
GCAGACCTAAAGGAAGTAAAAACAAAAAGACGCTACTACAAGAGGCGTCTTTTGTTGGACCAATGCCTAAGAAAAGAGGTCGTGGTCGACCTGCTGGCAGTAGAAACAGGAAGCTTGTTGAGTTTGAGGCTTCATTTGTTGGGCCAATGCCGGCAAAGCGTAAGCCAGGTCGTCCAGCAGGCTCCAAAAACAAGAAAACCACCACTTCCTTGGAGTCATCATTACCCGTTTCTAAAATCTGGCCATGGGCAAAATACTCTCGAAAACATACTAGAGAGTTTCATGCTGCATTTGTAGGACCTATGCCTGCAAAACGGCGTCCAGGAAGGCCACCGGGCAGCAAGACTACAAGGGTATATGTCTAACTCTTGACTAAGAATTATGTACATATTTGCATAGATCTATTAATTAGAGAGCTTTTTATAGTTCAAAACTCTGGGAAAGTTTTATTAAAACAGAATATCCTGAGCTCCAATAACTGGGCTTCAGTACTGATTAAAATCCATAGATGAGAATCTTTATGACATGATTGTCTGTGAGGGGACAGATGTCTGTCGTTCAGATCGGACAGTTGGTCACAAATCCGGTATTTTTCGTAATCTGGGCCTTATTATTTTTGTCTGGATATGTGCGCTCCATGGCCTTTTTACCCAGAATTTTGCTGTATTATTAATATCTAGAATCAGTGTTCACAACCGGCGCCCTGTATCATGTCCAGGCAACGTCAGCCTTATTTGTTTTTTCGGTATAAGCCATAACATGCTCATCAAGTCTGACAATCCAGTATCAGGATCCGTCGACTGTCGAAGCCTGATAGTGATATTTGCACTGGCCCTGCCTGGAGCCGGAGTGAGTGCAGCTGTCCTGACTCCACCGTCACTGCCTGACCTGCTATTCGATCCTATTGCTGCAGCTCATGTTTTTGAGCAGCAGGTGCCTGCCCCTGTTACCCCGATAATTACAGTTGCACCGGACAGCTCATTATCCATGGTTGACCAGCCTGCTGCATCCGCAGCCGGGCCAGCCCATGCTGCCTCTGCACAAAGCTCAATCCTCTCTGATACCGCCCTTGTCCCTGCTCCTCATCAGGTCAGCGACACCAGTGTGGTGCCTGCCAAAGAAAAGTGTAATTCAAATGAGCCTCGCAACAGCCACTGCTCAGACAGTGACCAGACGGCTCTCAATTCCCAGCCACAGCCTTTCAATGACAGCCATAAGTCAGCCTTGAGCAGTAATGAGTTGGGACGGAGCAGCCATCAGCTGACACAGGACAGCCATGAGAAGACCCTGCATTGCCATCAGCTGACACAGGACAGCCATGAGAAGACCCTGCATTGCCATCAGCTGGCACAGAACAGCCATCAGCTGGGCCTGTCGTCTTCTCAGCAGGATCTGTTACAGTCTGAGCAGCGCCGCAAAATGGCTGTTGCTGATTCTTATCATGACCATAAATCCAGAGATAAATCAGCCTGTCATGCCGAAATTGGCCTGAATCAGGGGCGTGATGTTCCTGCAACTGCAGGATCAGATCCCACTGAGCTCACTGGAGCCGGGGTGGACATTACTGGGCAGACAGCAAAGGCAAAAAGCTCTGGTTTGGCTAAAGACTCTGAATCAAATACCCGACTGAATAATCACCATGCATCGCATGAAGATCAGTCAAAGTATCGCAACAGTGATATTGATTCTGGTCAACGCATCTCCGCACCTGCTTTCTACTCCTCCCAGATTAAGAAGAACCAGGGACGGAGCTGGGCTGTCAGTGATGATAATAGTGCAGCCGGAGACCCTGATGTTGCTGCTGCCCATATTACCAACCGATCCTCTTATAAGGGACCCGCCGCCGCTCATGCTGCTGCTGTTCGTGCCGCCCAAAAGGAAAAGCTCCCTTCACTAAATGAGGAGTACGATTACCGTCCAAATCTTTATGGCACTGACCTTCCTGACCATGCCGCCGCTGCTCAAAACCGCAAAATGCGTGAAAGTCAGCACAAGCACAGAAATGCTCAGTCAGTCTCCTCTCATCAGGGAATAAGTGGTGACAGCCATCCTGATCTGCCTTATGACCACTCTCTGGTCTATGCGTCATCAGATGAGATAGACACTGATATCGATCTTCAGGAAATGGCCGACTCGATGCGTCGCAGCAGAGTCCCTGCAGACAGCCAGACTCAGGCAGCTGCTCAGCATAACAATCCGGCAGTGAAAGGCAGTGATGGGGGCAAGAACAGTTCGGCTGTTGCTCCATCTGGCGCAGCCTCCGCCTCTGCTGGAGCAGCCGCAGATGCCGGGGCCTCAGGTGCCAGGCGCGTGGGCGCCGGATCGTTTGCAGGTGCTGCCGGAACTGGAGCTCAGGCCTTCCAGTATGAAAACAATGATGTAGCTCATGATAATGAGCATATTGAGAACCAGCTGCAGTGGACAGATGAGTTTATGGATGCCTACATGTCATCATATGGAGGCGATCAAAGCTATGAAAGCAGTACACGTACTGAAAAGAACTCATCCATGAATCTTGAGGCTGCACAAATCAGCCGTCCAGGTATGTTTGCCGGAACTGTAAGGCTCGGTGATTACATACAGAAAAATAATGACCTCGACAAGCTGCTTGAAGATGAGCAAAAAAGAGAGCCAGAACAGCGTTACTACTCCAGTAATGTCATCAATCATGCTGAGTTCTATAATCAGTTCACCAATCACAGTCATGACAGCCTGCGCTACGGACGTAGACATGATGAAAGCGACTCTCTGGCCTTTTACGACCATGTCTCCGCACATGGCAGCAATAAACCTGCCCCTTCAGGCGAAGAGCTCCCCATTACTTCAACCATAAATGATATGCGCGCCCGTCGTGCGGTAAATGAACTGCATGAAATGATCCGTGGCTCTACCGATATCGCAAGGCTGCAAAAGCATATCAGACAGTTGAATGGGGTGGATGACAGTCATGGCAACTACAGCTCCGGTCTTACCACTGGCAGCAGCGGTACATACTCTCATCCCATGTTCGATGACCCTCGTTATGATGTTCCCCGTTTCATTGCACTGGACAGCAAGAAAAGCACGACCAGTTCACTCCTGACAGTTCAGCCCGGACAGAGTGCGAAGACTGGTCAGTCTGCAAACGCTTACAAACCATCTTCAGAAGCTGCGTCGGCCACTTCTGAATCTACAGACGCAGATGCACATACAGCTGCAGCTGACTCTGGAGCTGCTTCAGGTCAGTCAGATGAATCAGGGGCCGTCAATAGCGTTGAGGAAAGCTATACCCCATTGGAGGGTGATCGTGAGGTACTGGGCGAGATTCCATCAGAAGGTGAGCACTGGTCTGAAGTTCCGGAACTTAAGCGTGCCCGCAGTCGCAGTGAAGACGGAGTTCCGGGTATTGGTGGTCCTACCCTTGAGCAGGTTGCCATGGGCGTGTATCTCATGAAATCTGAAGACAGTGAAAATGCTGATATTGATGATGGAGAGGAGCATAAGCCTGAAGATGAGGTCTGCGCAGCAAAGGTTAAAGCTCCGACTCTGACAAAGCCTGAAGCCAGCTCTGAACCTGAGCACAGTCATAATAAGCTTATGGTCAGAACTCATGCTCGTAATCCAGTGACCTTTACCCGTCTAACCTCATATTCCCTGCGTTTCCGTGAAGATCCTTTCTTAAGCCATGGAGATTTACAGAAAGAGTCATCATCGTGCATCAATGGCAGAGGTTATTCGTGCTATCTGGCAGGACGTCATTATGATGCCCTGGCCAGCATGGAACGCAATAACAAAAAGCGTCTGCAGGCTGCTGAAGATCTGGCTCATGCTCATGACAACTATCCAGGAGCTCCAATACCGGGCGCCGTTTTTGATCACCTGCTGCACTCCATTGTGTTTTTCAGACGTGGCTGTCATCTCAAGCACTCTCTGAGCTGCCGCCTGCTGCTGTCCACTTACGGCCGTTACGGCGGAATTATCGCCATGGGCAAGACCACTATTGCCAACCGCCAGCTGGGCTCACGCTATCTGGAGACAGGATGCAACTTTGAAGAACCACGTTCCTGTGCCAATCTGGCCGCGATGTACATTAACGGATATGCCGGTTTCGAGCCTGATACTCAAAAGGGTATAGAGCTGTATCTGCGCTCATGCCGTATTGCCCGTACCATCACTAACGAGCTGCGTCTTATCGACCCTAATCTTGGTATTGGCTGCCTGGAGCTGGGCCGTATTTATTTAAATGGTGCTGTCTTTCCTGACAACACCACAGTGTCGCCTGACTATGTAAAGGCTCACCGCTACCTGCATCAGGCCTGCTCATTGCGTTCTAACACAGCCTGCAAGCTCATACGCACCAGCTTTGATGATCATGATAACGTGGGCGAATCTGTCTCAGGAAGCCGCCGTCAGAGCCGTACCGGCCCGCAATCACGTTAATGATCAAGCAAGCCAAGGCGCATCGTCCGGGCTGGCCTCCGGCCGCTGCCATGCAGCAGGCCTTGCAGGCCACGAACTAATCACCATTTAGGAGCACAGCCACTCAATACCAGCACAGACCAGAACACGCGACAGGCTTGTAACGTCTTAACCTGCAATTCATAAGGCAACTCTTCAGCCTTTCCCTCCTTTAGTCATAATCTCACACTCACCACTCACCCCTGACCCGTCATTTCCCATCACCGGTCAAAAGCAGATCCCCTGTCAAGTACGCATATACGAACTCAGATCTGGCCATCTATCTGTGAGATCATGAGCATAGACATGCTAATTGCTTTTGCAAGGGGCAGGATCACATAACATAGCGTCTGTTTAGTTTCCCGGCTTCATACATCACCTGGCCTGCAGCTCAGTGAGTTTTAATTCTGCAACCTGCAAGTTATCCAGACATCAGCAGCTGAGCAAAAGTAGCCACGCTGTCTTCAGCACATATTGCTGATCTCAGACCAGGTTAACTGTTTGGCAATTCAGTCAGCGCATGCCTGGGTAAACCCTAATATTACATAACGTTTTATAGAGTAATTACAGTTGATTCGGCCAGCGTCGATCATGATGTGATGCATGATGTGGAGATGATTGGAGCCGTGCATACAAAATGTTTTAAACGGCTTTTATGTAGTTTTGTAAAGCAAAGCTGTATGTTTGATGCAGAGATTCATGTATAAAAGATTATCGTGACATTCGTGACTGTTCTTGATGTCAGTTGGGTAATTAGGCCGTCATAACAATCTTTATGGTTTTATAAAGCATGAAAGTATGTTTGAGGCAATTGGTAACAGTCAGCCATAGCTTATGAGAATCAGCGATAAAATGCGGATGTATGACCTGTAAAATACCATGACAGACATAGATAATGTGTTTTATAGAGTGTCAGTGCTTGTCAAAGGTGGGGCTGTCTGATGCCAGAGCTCAGCATGAAGGGACGAAATGAGCACTAGACCGGAAAATGAATCATACTGCCATTTTTGAGATACTCAGTACTTACACACATGCAGAACTGCACAATGGGTGCAGCATGGCTATATCCGTAGCTTGTTGTGGCGCACACTTGAGGTATAGCAGCTCCAGGAGCAGCTCTGTGGCATGCATGAGCGGAAACAGCTTTTGCAGTGGACAGGTACGTTTTGCGTGGGCCTTACTGCTAACTGCTGTGCAGGAGGTTTACGGTAGGAGGCACTTGGATTTACAGGGTATCATGGCTTGTCAGATTGCTCAGAGGATGATGATTGCCCTGCCTTAGTTGAGTCTGGCGCTGAGCCTGAGGCGGGTAATGAACCCTGAGTTGAGGTGTGGACTGGTCCTTGACCTTGGTCTGGGTCTTGGGCTGTTGCTGAGTCACAGGTTGAAGCTGTGACAGTGTCAGGGCCAGAGCCAGAGCCAGAGCCAGAGCCAGAGCCAGAGCCATGGGCGGTGGCAGGGGATGGGACCGTAGCTGGTTGAACATCAGGGTATACGTATAGCAGCTGTGCCTGACTGTCATCAAGAAAAGCCTGAGGAAAGTAGAAAGTGCCATCAAAGAGAGGCATGTCGACTTTCTGCGGCTCAACTTTGATCTGAACATGATCCTGCAGGGCATAAAGCACCAGATTTGAGCAGTAGATACTGTCAGAGTCCTGACTGAGGCTGAAAGGCTCACCTTCCATGCTTTTAAGATAGGACGTTACGAGCGGCTTTTCTGCCTCATCAAGGCCCGGATAGCGCACTACGGCTATGCGTGAGGCCTCGGAGACAAAGTTGGCAATGGGAATGGTAATCACGCCTTCAAATTTTGACCCTGCATCATCAGCCGTAGTTGCGTGAGTTACCAGGATCTCAGGGGTGACAGCACTGACTATTCCGGCATGAGAATACAGCGAGTCACTGGCAGCGGCAATGACGTAACTGTCGGCCCCAACGCCCATGCGCAGCAAAATGTCACCTACCTCCAGCTCAGGAAGAGGAGCAATGGTCTGCATGCTCAGTTTAACTACAGTTGAAGCCACAACCTCATTGCGCTCAGTCCAAAGCCATGTACCGGCTCCAGCTGCCAGCAACACAGCACTGGCAATAAGACCAGCCCATAGCCTGCGACGGCGAGGTCGGCTGAGCTGAGCTTGATTATCTTGGGAAAACAGGCCCATAGCAGGACTCCTTAAGTCATCAGTAATTTAGCATGCGGATGATACCTTACCACACAAATACCTGGCTGTACCTCAGAGCACCATCCATTGAGCATGTGCATTTTGGTGATCACCTGCCCTCTGCTGGCCCCTGATATACCTGTGAAGTGGCGCCTGGTCACCAGTACCATAGTGTGAATCCGGTACGTAAGCCCAGCTTCAGCCAGCACCCCAAATCATTCGCTCAGCAGTGAAGAGCTGTCAGTGCCGGTTCAGGACTCAATGAGTATTGACATGCGTAGCAAGCTGCAGAAGGGTGTAAGCCACAGGCTCACCGGCGCCGCAGTAGAGTGGTAATCCACAGGCTCACCGGTGCTGCAGGAGAGTGGTAAGTCACAGGCTCATCGGCGCCGCAGTAGAGTGGTAAGCCACAGGCTCACCGGTGCTGCAGGAGGTGGTAAGTCACAGGCTCACTGGTGCTGCAGTACAGCTATGGGCAGGATACGTGGCTGAGCCGCTGGTGGTCGTGATGCATGGAACCTGTACGGCAGGGCAGGCGTGCCTGCTCAGGTTTGCTTTCTCAGGGGATTGCAGATACAGCGAGATTGAGTTCCGGGCATGAAAAAGCCCCGGGCTCAAAGAGCTTACGGGGCTTTTCCAGAGTGATACCGGGGGAAGATTACTTGGCTTCAACAAGCCACTTGTCTTCTACCTTGACCAGGGTGATGTCGCTCACCTCTACAGTTCCGTCCTTATAGGAGGTCTTGATCTTCATGGTAGCCTGGTTATCGACAATCTGGACATCGTTAATGGAGTAGCCGTCAAAACCGCCGTGGCTTTCAGCATTGCTCTTGGCAGTGGCCATGATTACTGCAAACTTGCCCTTGGCAACGATCTTCTCGTTATCAGAGAGGTTGAGGGTGGCCAGTACACGTTCAGTATCATCAGCAATAATGGCATCCATATACTCTTTGGCAGTATCTTCAGGGCTTGGGCCAAAGCAGCCGGTTAAGGTAAAGGCCATCATCAGGCTGGCAATAATCAGGTAAAGCTTCTTAAGCATGAGTGTCTCCACAATTATGGATATAAGACAAAGATAAAGGCCTCTACGGGCATGTCTGTCCTGAGCTGGGCCTGATGCGCTGCTATTCATGAGCTTGTAGAGCGTAAATGCTTACAGAGCCATGATGCGTATTGCAGAGCTTGCACGGACAGAAAGTGACGGTGCAGGTCAAATGGAGGCACGAAAAACTGCAGTGCCCTGGGCTGAGAAAATTCAGGACCTGTCCTGCGCCACTATTGTACGCCAATAAAATGGTTTTTGGACTTTTTCACTTGTAGCTTTGAGATCTGCCCCGACGTAAAGTAATGTCACAGCCCATAAACAGGCCACAAAGTGGCAAATGCCAGGCAACAGCCACGCTTCAGGCAGGCCAGACTTAAGGCCAGACTCAATGGCAAAGGCAGGCAGGAATCAGGCTTGAGCCTAACAGACATGATACATAATCATTTTCACGCAGGACTTCAGAACAGCGCAGGATGGCGAAATCATGGCGGCGCAGGATTACTACAAGCGAGTGCGCAGGATGACGACATCATGGCGGTGCAGGATTACTACAGGCGAGTGCGCAGGTTGCGACATCGGGGGGCCATGATTACGGCTACGTCGCGCATGGTGACTATGCCAGAGACAGCGCATGACGAGCAGCCCAATGGCCAGGGCTGTTATTACCTGCTGGGCAGGTTAGCCATATGTTGAGCTCAGGGAGGGATGTCAGGCCATTGCAAAGAAACGCTGCTTTTTTGAATGGTCCGGAATGAATGGCGCCAAAATGGCATGTTTGAAACAGACAAGGCAGCCAGAGGCTGCCTTGATGCGGTTCATTCTGACGGTAACTGCACTGTCAGAACAGGTATCAGTGCGTCAGCTGAGGTAAGAGTTCTGGTTGAGCACACGTATGCTTTTTGCTCTTCCCTTACTGTGCTTGCTGACCTCAATGATTACTGTGGATCTTCAACTGGTGCTGGTGGCTCCATTGGAGCGGAGTTACGGGTATCAAAGAGGCCACTGGACTTGCGCTTGAGGTTGATAAGCCACTTTCCGTCTACCTTGATAAGACGTAAGTCGTCAGAATTGGTCTCACCATTCTTGAAGGTTGAGATTACGGTTAAAGTGGCTTCATTGTCCTTGATTACAACGTCCTTGATCTCGTACTTGTCAAAACCTTCGTTCTTCTGAATCTTGTCCTGGAAGCTTGCGATGAGCATACCCAGCTTGCCCTTGATATCTTCACGCTTGGACTCATCAGGAATGTTAACTGTGGCAACGACGGCCTCCAGATCTGAGGCAACTACAGCCTCAATGTAGTTTTTGGCTGTCTCTTCAGGGGTGGAACCGCCGCCGCATGCAACAACGGTAACAGCCATGATAAGGCCTGCACAGAGGGTTTTGAATTTAGATAACATGATATGTTCTCCAACTAAACACGAAGAATGAAAAAAGAAAAGGGCAATCCACAGTCCTGCAGCCCTGCTCGAAGCCAGCCGCAGCGAACACGAGTGCAGCAGCTCAGGTACAGTTATGTACTCTTGTACTTAAGTGCATCGATATAAAGCTGGATCTGCTAAGTAGCTCCAGCAAGACAGATGCGATATGTCTGATGCTGATGAATATGCTCGACTGGCCTGTGAGTTTGGTATTCAGGCTCTTGTGGTCAGACATATTGCTGGCAGTGATTTGCAGTACCAGGCTTAACTGTAAGTGGGATTGGAAATCAGATAAACAGTGGACACAAAGCCAGAACACAACAGTGTATGGCGCTCAGGTTAATGGTGATCAGAGGAAGTGACCTTAAGCTGTTTGATAAATCCTCAGGTTCATCAATGAGGAGCTGTGTGTTTGACTGGTCTACGACATGACAGAGAGTCGTTATTATATTCAAAAAAAGCATGTAATGGTCCGAATCTGTTCGGAACCACAGTTATGGCCGCTCAGGCCATCCATTCCGGCTGTGCCGTTCAGGTGATGTCAGTATATTTTGTCTGCCTTAGCTGATACCTGGAAAGAAAAAACTCTTTGAGATGACATGACATGACAGCTGACAGCCAACAGCTCCCGGCAAGGTCAATCAAACAGCCAGGACTTGTGCATGAGCTTCCTTGCCTGTGCCATTCATTTTCAGGGCAGTACTAACTGCAAAAGCAACACCGGCAATATTCGACAAATGATGCTTTTGTGATCGCCTCATGGCCATGCATAAGTCTGCACAACCGTATGCAGTGGGGCAACTGCTGGAACTGTTTCTGTGCACAGGATTACGGCATGCGCCGTTGCCCTTCATTAATGCCTCAGTGGTCTACATGCTTTGATATAGCAAGGCAAACGAAGGGCAGACTGATTTGTAGCAGTGTTTAAAGATCCTCATTGTAAAGTCTGATGTACTGCTGAGCCGTCAGGGAGAACATGGGGACCGCGGTCCGGTTGCTGTGCCGTCAGGAGGAACATGGGGACCGCTGCCCGGTTGCTGTGCAATCAGAGGGAGCATGGGGACCGTTGCGTGGCTGCTGTGTCGTCAGGGGGAACATGGGGACCGCTGCCCGGCTGCTGTACAGGTTGCGAAAACTCAGGGCACGCACCGCTGCCCAAAATGACAGACCCCGGTTATACCGGGGTCAATGCTGTCACGGGCAAGGCACATAACGCAGATGCGACATCAGCTGGTGACTGGATCGGAGCATGTGGGAGCGAGGCTCCGGATAATGATCCGGATAAGGCTGCTATAAGGCTCAGCTAAGCAAAAGTCGTCTGCCTCCCGGGCCGGGCTACATGTTGGTCACGTACCACTTGCCTTCGACCTTGACAAGAGGTACCTGGTGCTCATCAACAGAGCCATCCTTGAACTTGACCTTTACAGTAACCAGAGATTCATTGCCGGCACGCTTTTCATCAACGATTTCGTAGGAGTCCATGCCGCCGCGCTTTGCAATCTCCTTCTGGCCCTCGTCAAGAATGAGCTTGAGCTTGCCATGGACTTCTCTTACCTTCTCAGGAGCTGCATCATTAGTATTAAAGGTGCTCATAACCTTGGCCGGATCATTTCCGTAAATGCCCTCAATGTAGGTGGCACAGACCTGCTGGGTTGGTTCCCCACAGGCAGTAAGAGCCAGGGCAAGAGCTGCGGCAGTCAGGGTGTTACGTATGAATTTCATCATTTTAATAAGCTCCTGATGATAAGGGCCGGGACGTTCAGATAAGGCCCGCATGTTGTGTTGTGCATTATGCCACAGGCCGAACATAAGGGTATACAAAGGCCGTTTTTTCCTGCAGCACGTGATTTGTGCAAGCAGGATCTGAAAGGCAATGGCCGGGTAAAGCCAGGCATGGTGTGCTGTGATACCAGCTGTAGGGGCAGGCTGAGATGCCGTCTGCGTGCAGGCGGGCAATGGTTGCTGTTGCTAACAAAGCAAAAGCCCCCTTTCGGGGGCTTGCAGCGGCGCAGGCTGTTATCAGTGGCCTACGTAAGAGGTAATGCTGTTAAAGCGTGGCTCAGATCGGAATCCTATGCTGGTGTAGAGATTACGCAGAAATTCAGAGTCTGCACGGTAGCATACGCCCAGAACACGCCAGCCGCGCATACGGCCATAGCACTTGCATACCTCGGTCATGGTCGGACACAGGCCACGGTGTTTGGAGTCAGGGATTCGGATGAAATAATCTACGAAGCCAAAATGTCTGCGGTGCTTGGTAACAGCAAACATTTCAATCTTGCCTTCCTCATCACGCATTACCAGCAGCAGCTTGTTGGCAATACGGTACTTGATCATGTTGAGGCTGACATAGTTGTTTTCGTAACTGTCCGGGAACTTGCTGACCAGGTGCTGGTAGATAAACTCAGCCTCATCTGGACGGGCCAGGAAAGACTCATCAAGACCATAGGCATTGAGCAGCTCGTTGGTGATCATGTCAGGAGTCATGTAAATCTCACCCAGAGGCTCTGTACCTGGATCATAGCGAATAGGAATGGACATGCCACTTAAGGCGAAGCTGCGGTCCATAAAGCCGGCCAGCAGGCGGCGGAACATGTCCACCTGATCGGCCCATGTATTGTTGTGCACGATAAAGCAGTCAGCTGGATCGATATATGACTGGATGATCTGAGGCATGTAGATGCTCATGGCAGGACCTGAGCCATTGCCAAATTCAAAGCAGCAACCCTGATCAACCCAGAACTCGGCACTGCGCCCAAGCAGCTGAATTACCTGGTCGAGAGTAAGCTCATAGGTAAAAGGGAAGAGATCGCAGTCATCAAGCATAGGGCGGCGCTTCCAGGTACGGGCAAGGGCACGTCCTCTGTGAGAGCACAGACGCATGAGCAGACTGGCGCGCAGCCAGCCGTTACGGATGATATCGCCTGCGGCATCATAGGCCAGCATTACCGTACAGTCGCCAGTAAGGTCGTCAATACATCCCGGAATCACGGTCTCGTTAATATCCCGGAGATCGTTGATGATGTAAATCAGGTATGACAGGCCGTCGCGATTAAAGTACTCAGGCAGGGTCACCAGCTGATTTGCTGCATCCTTATACATGATCTCAAGACCATTGAAGTCATACAGATCGGGATATGGATTGTTGGTTGGCATGGAGTTGTTCCTTGCGATCGTTGTCAGTCAGGACTGGCGTATTGTACTCACCGCAGCAGCCATAGTGTTTACCTGTCGCGCCTTCTGGCGCGCGCATCAAAATTATCGCCTGATCAGAGTGCACAGCTCATTATTCAGTGAACCTGCTGACTCGGAGGCATCGTATTCAGCTCATTTCTCAGTGGGCTTACTGGCTCGGAGGCATCATATTCAGCTCATTACTCAGTGGCTTCCGGACCAGCAGGCATCATGTTCAGCAAGTCTGGCTTTGGCTTCGGCTTCAGCCTGCACTGGTCAGTCTGTCATTATCAGCACCGCCATATTCAAAGCAGATGGCGCTATTTGCAGGGCCGATTTTCAGAACCTGAGATGATGAGCTTGCAGGTGAACTTAATACTGCAGCTTGCATACGTGCAAATAATAAGTATCGATAAGGCCTGTTAAATGTCAGGGATTAGAATACGGAGGGCCCGTAAAACTGCAGATATGATATCAGTAATCTAGATAGACAGGCCAACCCCTGCACTGCTGCCAGGGCATAAGGCGGTAAAATGCAGCACAGAGTGCACCAAAATGGTGTTCCAAGTCAATATCCAAACTGCATCATCCCAGCATGAAGCCCGAAAACAGCCTGTTTTCATCAGAAATAGACTATTACAGGAAGTTTATCCGCTGTTTGTCACATTTGGTGCATAGCGGCTGTCCTTAAAACACTCTACACAGTAAATTCAGGTCACTTGCCCACCGGGCATTGTCATTGTTTACGTATGCTGGACTTCCAGGGCGCAGTAATTCATCACCAAAGGCAGCTCCTGCCTGACCGTTCTGGTCTTACATATTGGTCCTTAAAATAAGGCAAAAAGCTCTCAGGCGAGAATCTGGCACTGCACTGTAACAGAGCGCAGATAAAAGGCCTGCATTCAAATCTCATGCCCGGAAAAGATAAAGCCCTCTGCGAATTTTACGCAGAGGGCTTTATGCTGTGCCCGTGGCCTTAACCAGGGAGTACAAGCATAAGCTGCACCTGCATGATCGGCACCTGCCTGGGCGGCAGCGTAAGGGCTGTATTATGGAGAGCATAACATTTCACTGCAGTGGCGACAGCAGTAGTCCAGGGGCGTAGGGGCCCAGGTGCCAGGATATGCTCGACCTTGTAGTTGTTAAGCCAAATGGTCGACCTGAGGCACTTTACACGATGGAGGTAAACCGGAAACGCTCTACACAAGGGTGGTGAACCGGAAACGCTCGACACAAGCGAGGTAAACCGTAGTCGCTCGACACTATGGTTGTAAACCTGAAAGGCTCGATGCGAGGGGCCGACCTGAAACGCTCCAAACGAAATTGGTCAACCTTAAACGGCTGATCATATGCGCTGTCAGTGCTTTACGTATGACGTAATGCAGTTGTACTCAGGTGCGTCGTCAAATCCAAGAGAGCGGTAGTAGCTGTCATGGAAAGGAGACATACTGTCGTGACACAGGGCTATTGACTTCCAGCCACGCAGGCGGGCGTAACGCATCAATAAGTCCATCATCTTACTTCCCAGATGAGTGTGCTTTGATTCAGGAACTCTGATGAGATAATCGATAAAGCCAAAGCCCTGACGGCGGTGCTTGTTAATCGTAAACATCTCAATCTTGCCCTCCTCGTCGCGCAGCACCAGAAGGGTTTTCAGATCCATTCGCCCATATACCAGATCGTGACTGAGGTAGTTGTAGATATAGCCATCTGGAAACTTGTTGAATGATTGCTGATATATGAACTCAGCCTCATCCATGGTTGGAAAACAGGTCTCATCAAGACCTGCTGAGGCCAGAAGCTCAGGGGTAACCATTTCAGGGCCAAGATCCAGTGCTCCCTGCGGATATGTTCCTGGCGCATACTCAACCGGAATTGACTTGCCGGTAAGAGAGAACGCACAGTCCATAAAGCCGGCCAGAAGCTCTCTGAACATTTGTGTTTGATCAGGGGTAGTCTTTGTGTGCAGGGCAAAGCAGGTCGCCGGATCAACCGGGGTCTCCAGGGCTTTGGGCAGATAAATGCTCAAGGCAGGACGGGAGTTATCACTTGTGTCGAGGCTAACTCCCTGACTGCGGAAATAATCGGCAGCCGGTCCCATAAAATCAGCAACCTGCTGACTGCTCAGCTCATAGATAAGAGGGTATTCTGTGGTGCCGTCGCCCAGTTTTCTTGTCTGCCAGCCTTTAAGAAGATTATGTCCCTTGACAGAGCATAGATGCATGAGGAGGCTGGTTCGCAGCCACCCGTCAGCTATAATCTTTCCCTGAGAGTCATAGGCCAGCATAACTGTGCACTGAGAGGTCAGATCAGAAATATCCGCTGGAATCAGGCATTCAGTTACATCTTGCAGGTCTTTAACTACGTAAATAAGATAGTTGAGGTGATCCCGGCTCCAGAACTCTGGCAGAGTTACCAGCTGATTGGCCGTATCCCTGTACATAATCTGCAGACCCCTGCAGTCATAAAGATCAGGATATGGATTATTGCTTGGCATGCTGTCTCCATGCTTGGTTGATGGTCTGTTATTTCTTTGAGTGAAAGCCCGTTTCAGGGCGTATACACGTTTCAGGAAATATCCGCTTTTCAGGACAGATCAGGCAGCAGGTGCGACTGTCTGGTACAGAGCGAGCAGATTTTCAGAATCAAGAATATCCACTATGTCTACAATGAAGCCCTTATCGTCAACCTCGGCAATAAGGCTGACCATGGCAACAGAGTCAAAGCGGGGCTCATCATTATAGACAAGGCTGTCCTCAGCCTTTATTCCTGTAAGACGCTCAAAAATTGCGTAGAACTCTTCTTTAGTCATCAAAATTTCTCAACCTGTCATACAGGTACTGCGGTTTTTATTAAAGCTAACCACAAGGATAAACAACTCGGGCATACGTATTGACGTTTTGAAAGCCATGTATCTATTTGCCTGTTAACTTATTATTCCAGAAAGTATAAACTGTTCCGGATTTTTTTGCATTTTAACTTTATGCAGGGACAAAGGTAAAAGAACATGACCCTTGAAGCCACAGACAGTAAGAAGCGCTGGACTAAACAGGATCTTATCGACAATCTTTTGAAAGGCGGGCTCAAAGAAGGAGATACTGCAGTGATATACAGCAGTATCATGGACTTTGGCGTTCCAGAGCTCAACGGAGAGCACATCTGCCATTTCTACCTCGATGCCCTGTTCAGAGTTCTGGGAGAAAATGGCATTCTTGTCATAACCGCCTATACCTACTCCTTTTGTGATGGTAAGGATTTTGATCCCTGGACAACACGCAGTACTGTAAATGTGATTGCCAATTACTGTATTGATAATGGCATTGGTGTGCGCACTGTCGACCCGGTATTTTCCTATCTGCTGGTGACACTCCACGATCTCAGACTGTTTGAGCATTATCAGCGCTCAAAACTCAGTCAAAATTACAAAGGAGCTGCAGTTCAGGCAGGATTGTTTCCTTTTTCCTGTCTTGAAAATGCTCCTTACTCAGGATCTGACAGCTGCGCTGAAAATGATGAATGCTGCTGGCAAGCTCCTCCTGAGGTGTCACAGTACAATCTGGTGCGTACACTGAGCTTTACTAATGACTGTCTGCGCTTTGATGAACCCTCTATAACCTCATTCCTGCTGGCAAGAAAGGCCCGTTATGTCATGCTGGGCTGGTGCTATTACATGACCTTTATACATAATGTGGAGCGTCGTGACGGTAATGCATATCGCTTTCTAAAATCTTTTACAGGAAAGGTTAAAACACGCTTTAACGGCAGCTGGGATATGGATGCCGAAGATTACACCTGCTATTACTATGTGCGTGTTTTCTGCCCTAATACAGTGGCGGACAAGCGTAAGTGCTTCCAGGCTCTGTGCAGGTGGCCTGACTTTGATTCCGGCCCGGAGAGCTGTGTTTACCTGCCTCTGGGAGCATCATGGATGATATGCGCATCTCTTGAGTACATGATTGCCAATATCGAGAAGTGCAATCGTGAAGATCCTTTGTGGTACTGCACTGGACCAGAGCTTTCCGATAAAGAGCTGCTTGCTCTGAAATCAGGAATGGTTGAGGAGTGCGATATGGATATTCGTACATATCTGGTAGCTGATCTCAACGACAGGTGGAAATAAGAAACTCAAAGGGTTTCAAGTACAGCCGGACAGTATTTCAGTCGAAAACTGTTCTGTTCAGATGTGATTGTTCCCTGCTCTGTTTTCTGTATAATTGCCCGAAAATAAGCCGTTTTGGTTAGCATTTATATATTTATAATCACAAACGCCATTGCTGCATGGTAGGCAGTATTGCCCGTCCCACAGATAACTTTACAGGTTTACTCAATCAAGGAAACATAATGTCTCTGTCAAAGGAAATCCCAAACTTCCACGAAAGGCTCTATAAGTCCCTTGAAAAGGGCGGCGACAAGACCGCTCTTGTTTATAAGGACAATAATGTATCCTACACTCAGCTGAGAAATGATGTATTCAGCTTCGCTGCAACCATCAGTCAACTGCGTAGTGAGCCTGGACTTAGACTGGGAATCTATGCCCGTCACAGCTATTTCGGCAGTGTTGCTGTTCTGGCTTCAATCTTGAGCAATATCACCAACGTTCCCCTTAATCCGGAATTTGCTGATCCGCGTAATGGCTTTATCATCAGCCACTCTGAGCTTACTCATATTTTCATTGATGAAGACGCTGCAGAGCGTGCTGTCAGCTCAGTCGTTACTCAGCTGTCCCCTGAAAAGATCAGCTCTCTTTCCTTCCTTGCCCTGGCAGATGGCGTCAAAGCAACAGTTAAAGCACTTGATGAGTTACGCGACAAAGCAGTCAGATCAGCCCTGTCTCAAAGTTCTGAAGCAGCAATTTTGCACCAGGCAGCGGACAGCACTGATCAGGCAACACAGAGCAAATCGGACGAGAGCGTACTGAGAGCACAGATACCTGACATCAGTGAGCGCATTGATGCCATGAAGAGCAAGCTCATGGTTTTTGAGCCGCGCCCACTCACAGCTGACGGCATGCCTGAAACCAGCTGGTATCCTGGGGAGGATTTTGATAC
Organism: Anaerobiospirillum sp. NML120511; assembly: GCF_023050955.1. NCBI lineage: Bacteria > Pseudomonadati > Pseudomonadota > Gammaproteobacteria > Aeromonadales > Succinivibrionaceae > Anaerobiospirillum > Anaerobiospirillum sp. NML120511. The sequence continues at coordinate 89,564 of NZ_JALKIK010000014.1, read as the reverse complement.
TGAGGCCATCATGCACTTCATGTTTACCTCAGGATCTACTGGTCAGTCCAAGAGTGTTGCTGTCACCTGGGACAATTACTCAATTTACTTTGACCAGATCATGAGACGCTACCAGCTCAGGGAGACTGACGTCTTCAGCTCACTGTCAGAGTCCACTTTTGACATCAGCCTTCAGGATACTGCCTGCGCTCTGGTATGTGGCGGTACAGTAGTCATACCTGATAAGCGCGATCTTATGCTAATCCATAAGTATGTTGATGATCACAGGATCACAGTGCTGCATACCGGACCTCACATAATCTCATATCTGAGCACTATCCATGTTCTGGAGAAAAAGAAGTTTGAGAGCCTTCGTCTGACAATCTTTGTCGGCGAGGCTCTGTGGATGCATCACCTGAAAATGTTCCACAATACCTTTCCAAACTCAATACTGTTAAACACCTATGGTCCGACCGAGTGTACCGTCATCTTCTGCTACTACGATGTTCCATTTTCGCAGCTTGAAAAGGACGACTGTCCCCGCAGCATAGTACCTCTGGGCAGGATGTTCGACAGCGTACAGGTTTATGTAGCCGATGCGCAGGGTAATCCTGTCCCTGATGGAACACCAGGTGAGCTTATCGTGGGTGGCAATCAGATTACTTCAGGTTACTACAACAGCCCTGAACGTAATGCTGCTGCTTTCTTCAGAAAGGATGGTGTTAACTGGTACCGTACTGGCGATCAGGTGGTAGCCGGCACCGAAACCATTACTGAGGACTGCCTGCATGGCAAGGCCGGTGAAACTTTTACCTGCTACCGCTACATTGGCCGTAATGATGACATGATGAAGGTAGGTACCTACCGTGTCTCTTTTTACGAGGTAGAGGAGCAGCTGGGCAAGCTGACTGACAGACCAGTCAAGGTAATGCGCTGCACTGTAAGAAATGGAGAGTTTGATGAGGCCAGGGTCGTTGCAGCTCTTGAGGGCGCAACTGATGAGGAGCTGGCCAGCATCAATGAGGCAATGCGCTCAAAGCTCAGCAAATACATGCAGCCACGACACTTCTTCAGCATTGAAGAGTTCCCGCGCAACGTCAACCGCAAAACAGACCGTCTGGCCCTCAAGAACATGGTCATTGAAAAGGCAAGGAACGAGTACGGCATAAAACTCAATCCATAGCTGTTAAAGACATCACGTCATAACTGCAATGCCCGGCGCTGCCCAGTATATCAGCCATGCATAGAGTACATGCGCCGGCCTGCATGCTGCACTTGGCATGACACTGTGCTGGAACAGTCATACAGCCATAAAGCCCTCTGCCATGCTCTATTCTGACCTGAATCAGGTTGTACCCCCATTAAATGTTGGGAATCTCAGTCTACTTTATGACTTAACAACAACGTGCACGACTGTACAAGACCTTGCACCGTGTTCTAACAAGATTATGTGTTGTTCTAACGGCTTTGTAGAGCATTATCAGCTTAATATGCCGGCTGCTGGGGAGTTTAAAGTCACTTGCCCGTTGAGCGTTTAAATCTGGATGGCCTGGTCCTGGTCTTAGGCTGGATCTCTTATCAGCTTTTATACGCCAGGATACTCTCTTTACGGGTTTAGTAAGAAAGTTTATACGCGCATTTCAATATCCTGCAACTTTCCAGCAGCTTTGCAGTCAGTGCTGATATTTAAGCACATACATAGTATCAGCCTGAATGGGGCCCACTGGCCAGGTAGCAATAGTGAAATACAATCAGATTTTGATAAACAGGGCAAATATCCCACCTTTTAACGGAGCATTTATGCATACCATAGCCTCAGGACAGAGCGTTCCTGAACGCATATATAACAGTTTATCAATGGGGGGGGGGTAAACAAAATTGCGCCCTGATTGTTGAAGGAAACAGATACAGCTACACAGAGCTTAGGAAAGCAGTATTCACTTTTGCCTCTTTTGTAAAGCATCTTAATGCCGGGCGGATTGCTCTGTATACCCGTGGTACCTTTGAGACTTATCAGTCTCTGCTGGGTTCACTTCTCAGTGGCATCACAACAGTTCCCCTTAATCCACGTTTTCCTGCCCTTAAAAATGCTTTCATCATCGAGCACTCGGCATGTACCCACGTCTTTATTGACAGTGAATGTGCCGATGACGTGGTAAAGACCGTGCTTGAACACCTGCCAGCAGAGCAAATAAGCAGGCTCACCTTTATTGCGTCTGAGCCAGCTGTCACAGCTGTTAATGATGCACTGGACCAGCAACTGCAGCTATTAGCCAATGCGGGTGAATCAGCCGAAGCAGGCGAAGCAGCCGACGCGGCTGCAACTGCCGACATGGCTGATACGGCTGGCAAGGTCGAGTTGTTCCGAGCACGACTGGTGGCTCTGCCTGACTTTAAAGCCGTGGCAGCAGTTGATGTGGACTTTAAAGTTCCTGAGGTCGATGCAGACAATATCATGCATATTCTTTACACCTCAGGCACTACAGGCGAGCCTAAAGGGGTAATGGTAACGCAGGGTAATTACGCTGTTTATCTGACCAGAATTCTTAAGATGTACCAGTTTGGCAGTGACGATGTATTTTCACATTTTGCAGAGATTACCTTTGATATGAGTCTGCAGGATGTGCTCTGCTCCATCATATGCGGTGCAACTCTGGTATGTCCATCTAACAGGGACAGAGCAGCGCCTCACAAGTATCTGCTGGACAATGCAATTACGGTTCTTCATACCTCTCCATCAATGATTTCTTACATGCACAGAATAAGGGTCGTTGACAGAATAAAACTGCCATCACTGCGTATGTGTATCCTGATTGGCGAGGCGCTTTGGTTCCATCAGCTGCGTCAGCTTCATAAAATGGCCCCCTCAGCAAGGCTTATCAACACCTACGGACCTACCGAGGCTACTGTTGCTGTAAGCGGCTACGAGGTATTTCCAGCTGATCTCGAAGATGACAGCCTTGAGTACACCATAGTGCCTCTGGGCCGTGCCTTTACTGGCGTCGAACTGCTGGCTGTTGATGAGCATCTTGCACCTGTAGCTGCAGGAGCAGCTGGAGAGCTGCTTATTGGCGGCGATCAGGTAACAGCAGGGTACTGGCACAATGAGGCAAAAAACAGCAATGCTTTTATAGAGCGTAATGGCAGCCGCTGGTACCGTACCGGCGACATAGTCAGGGCCAGCAACGGCACTGTACTCGCTGACTGCCTGCACGGCAGCGCAGGTGAAGGCTTTACCTGCTGGCACTATATTGGACGCAATGACGATATGGTCAAGGTAGGCAGCTATCGCATTTCCCTGTATGAGGTTGATGAAAAGCTGGCCATGCTCACAGAGCACGCAGTAGTGACCGTGTCCTGCAATGAAACTTATGACGGACTTGATTTTACTGTCATGGCCGCTCTTATTGAGGGTGGCACTGATAAGGAGATTGAAAGCATCAAAGACAGAATGGCTCAGGTTCTGCCTGACTATATGAGGCCAAAATTCATGCTCTGTGTGCCAGAGTTTCCGCTCAATACCAATGGCAAGGTAGACCGACGCTCTCTTAAAGATATGCTCATCAGCAACGCACCAGAGAAGTTTGGATTAACTTTAAGACCGTAGCATATTGAGCAAAGGTACCTTTAGGTCTATGGCTCAAAAGTTGATCATTTGCGTTCATGAAGTCACTTCGCCACACCTGTATACTGTCCGTGTGTCGGTCGGTTATGCAATTGAACGCTTTGAAAAATGAATAAGGAAAATTGATGTCTGAAATAGAGTCAGGAAAAAGCATTCCTGAATTCATATATAATGGTTTATCAATGGGGGGGGGGTAAACGGGATTGTGCCCTTATTGTTAAAGGGAGCAGATACAGCTACACAGAGCTTAGGCAAGCAGTATTCACTTTTGCCTCTTTTGTAAAGCATCTAAATGCCGGGCGGATTGCTCTGTATACCCGTGGTACCTTTGAGACTTATCAGTCTCTGCTGGGCTCACTTCTCAGTGGCATCACAGCAGCTCCCCTTAATCCACGTTTTCCTGCACTCAAGAATGCTTTCATCATCGAGCACTCGGCATGTACTCACGTCTTTATTGACAGTGAATATGCCGGTGACGTGGTAAAGACCGTGCTTGATTATCTGTCTGCAGAGCAAATAAGCAGGCTCACCTTTATTGCGTCTGAGTCAGCAGTCATAGCTGTTAATGAGGCACTGGACCAGCAACTGCAGCTATTAGCCAGTGCTGGTGAATCAGTCAATGAGGGTGAATCAGCCAAAGCAGGCGAAGCAGCCGACGCGGCTGCAACTGCTGACATGGCTGGTACATCTGGCAAGGTCGAGTTGTTCAGAGCACGACTGGTGACTCTGCCTGACTTTAAAGCCGTGGCCGCAGATGATGTGGACTTTAAAGTTCCGGAGGTCGATGCAGACAATATCATGCATATTCTTTACACCTCAGGCACTACAGGCGAGCCTAAAGGTGTAATGGTAACGCAGGGTAATTACGCTGTTTATCTGACCAGAATTCTTAAGATGTACCAGTTTGGCAGTGACGATGTCTTTTCACATTTTGCAGAAATTACTTTTGATATCAGTCTGCAGGATGTGCTCTGCTCCATCATCAGCGGTGCAACTCTGGTCTGTCCATCTGACAGGGACAGAGCAGCGCCTCACAAGTATCTGCTGGACAATGCAATTACGGTTCTTCATGCCTCTCCATCAATGATTTCTTACATGCACAGAATAAGAGTCGTTGACAGAATAAAACTGCCATCACTGCGTATGTGTATCCTGATTGGCGAGGCGCTGTGGTTCCATCAGCTGCGTCAGCTTCATAAAATGGCTCCCTCAGCAAGGCTTATCAACACCTACGGACCTACCGAAGCTACTGTTGCTGTAAGCGGCTACGAGGTATTACCAGCTGATCTCGAAGATGACAGCCTTGAGTACACCATAGTACCTCTGGGCCGTGCGTTTACTGGCGTCGAACTGCTGGCTGTTGATGAGCATCTTGCACCTGTCGCTGCAGGAGCAGCTGGAGAGCTGCTGATTGGCGGCGATCAGGTAACAGCCGGGTACTGGCACAACGAGGCAAAAAACAGTAATGCTTTTATAGAGCGTAATGGCAGCCGCTGGTACCGTACCGGCGACATAGTCAGGGCCAGCACCGGCACTGCAGTCTCTGACTGCCTGCACGGCAGCGCAGGTGAAGGCTTTACCTGCTGGCACTATATTGGACGCAATGACGATATGGTCAAGGTAGGCAGCTACCGCATTTCCCTGTATGAGGTTGATGAAAAGCTGGCCATGCTCACAGAGCACGCAGTAGTGACCGTGTCCTGCAATGAAACTTATGACGGACTTGATGTAACTGTCATGGCCGCACTTATTGAGGGTGGCAGTGATAAGGATATGGAAAGCATCAAAGACAGAATGGCTCAGGTTCTGCCTGACTATATGAGGCCAAAATTCATGCTCTGTGTGCCAGAGTTTCCGCTCAATACCAATGGCAAGGTAGACCGACGCGCTCTTAAAGATATGCTCATCAGCGTCGCACCAGAGAAATTTGGGATAACTTTAAGACCATAGCGGGTTCGTCAAAAGCACCTTTAACATATGGCTTCAGAGCGCCTTGTTTCCCATGCATGCATGCAGTGGCCAGAACATCACCGTATACTTCCCTGCACCTGCTGCACCTGCAGCAGCATCAGCACCTGTATCAGAAACTGTATCAGCAATTGTGCAAGATGTTTTGCATGTACCTGTACTGCATATGTGCCTGCAGTAGCAGTGGATATGCCTGCGTCAATGATTGTGCGACTAAACACTTTACAAAATATCAAGGAGCTTATTTTGGGAGCCATAGCATCAGGAAAAAGCATTCCTGAACGAATTTATAATGGCCTGTTGAACGGTGAGAGCAATAAAGTTGCTCTGGTAGTAAACGGTAACAGATATACTTATAAAGACCTTAAGAACGGTGTTTTCAGTCTGGCTGCAGCTCTTGTAGATATCAAGGCTGGCCGTCTTGGTATCATTGCCCGTGAGTCTTTTGAGACCTACCAGTGTCTGTACGCAGCCTTGATGACCGCCACCGAGTGCGTACCTCTTACCCCAATTCATCCTGCATCCCGTATTGCCTTTATCATTACCCATGCTCAGTGCACCCATGTCTTAATGGACAGTGTAAGCGCCCTTTCAGTAACAGACGCTGCCCTGGAGCATATGACTGATGTGCAGCTGTCAGATATAACCTTTCTTGTCCTGCCAGAAACGGCTGCACTGATAGAGAGTGAACTTGATAACAGAGCACGCAATACTGCCAGCCGCCAAACTCAGTCTTTTCCGGATGGCAGGGATACTGGAGCTGATGATGATTTTAATAGACGGGCAGTTCTGTTCAAATCGCGCCTGAAGCTGCTTGAGCTCAAGGATCTGGGTGATGATGAAGGCGGTGCTGCTGCACTGGTGGGCACCGTGGACTCTGATGACCTGCTGCATGTCATATACACCTCGGGCACAACAGGTAATCCCAAGGGAGTCATGATTACCCATGGCAATTATGCTGCCTACCTTGACAAGCTGCTGAATCTCTTCGAGTTCACCAGTGATGACGTGTTCAGTCATTATGCGGAAATTACCTTTGATACCAGCCTTGCAGACCCTCTTTGCGCAATTATCTGCGGCGGAACACTGGTATGCCCGTCGCAGCGCGACAGAACCGTGCCTCATAAATATATCGCCGATAACGGCATTACTGTCACTCAGGCTACCCCTCCACTTATTGCATACCTCAAGCGCCTGCGCATTATCGACAGGGTCAAAGTAAATTGTCTGCGTCTGGCGGTGTTTGCTGGCGAGCCTCTGTGGTACTCACAGGCAAGACAGTTTCATAAGGTCTTTCCTGATGCCCGTATTGTTAATGCCTATGGCCCTACAGAAGGTACTGTGCATGTAACAGCTTATGAGGCTCTGCCCGATGAAATAGAGCAGGGTCTTGATTATTATGCCGATGTGCCTATGGGACCATGTCTGCCGGGCATTGAGTTCAGGATCGTTGATGAAAATCTTGATGAGGTTGCGGCAGGTCAGCAAGGTGAGCTGCTTATATCAGGCGATCAGGTATCACCTGGCTACTGGAAAGGGCAGAAAAATGGCAGGCAGGCCTTTATTGAGCTCGATGGCCGCCACTGGTATCGCACAGGAGACCTTGTCAAATCATCTGTAAGGTTGCTCGAACATGACTGCTATCATGGAAAGGCAGGAGAAAGAATTGTCTGCTATCACTATCTGGGGCGCAATGATGATACAGTCAAGGTTAGCAGCTTCAGGATTTCACTGCTTGAGGTCGAGGAGAAGATCAGCTTCATAACCGATCATCAGATAAGAGCGATAAAGTGCTGTGAACCTTTCGACGGTGTCGATCATCCGGTAATAGTAGCAGTTATTGAAGGTGCAGACAGCAGTCTTGTCGAATCAGTCAAAAAGCAGATGCCACAGGTACTACCGGGATATATGTGGCCTCGTTATATGACCTTCCTGCCTGCTTTTCCTCTGAACACCAGTGGCAAGGTCGACCGCAGAGCGATTAAGGAAATCATTCTGGAGAAAGCTCCTAAGATATTCGGACTTGAGCTCCATCCATAAGGCCCCACAGGCGCAGCGGTCAATGGACCGGTGCAGACCCCATAAGGCCCTACAGGTGCTGCGGTCAATGGACCGGAGCAGACCCCATAAGGCCCCACAGGCGCAGCGGTCAATTGACCGGAGCAGACCCCATAAGGCCCCACAGGCGCTGCGGTCAGCTGACAGTATGGGCGGTACATACGAACAGGCCCCGGCATCAAGCCAGGGCCTGTTTGTCATTTCAGACTTTTGAATTTGTCATGCAGCCCAGGAACACCTGGGTTTTCAGCAGGAACATGGGCTCCGAAACCGTATGGCACCGCCACCTTGCGAATACTCAGGCTGTGCAGCCGCTGTCTGCTGCCAGGCTGGGCTCTAATGGTATCGGGCAGGCTGGCGGAGCGGATCAAGGTGGTTATATTGCCGGGCCATTGTGGGAAATGATGCAGTTGAAAGGCTGATCAGGCTGATATCCTACACTGGTATATATTCTTTTGAGTGCGCCGGTTCTGGTCAGATGACATAGAGTGATGCGATTCCAGCCCCTCATGCGGCCAAAAGCAATGTTTTTAGCGGTCATCTGCATGGCAAGTCCACGGTTTTTAGAGCATGGATTGCGTACAAAGAAGTCGATGAAGCCACGTTCTGTCAGGCACTTGAACACAGTGACAAACTCGATATTACCCTCGTCGTCACGAAGCACCTGTACCATACCCTGTTCAATGCGCTGTTTTATGACTTCTTTATTGAAGTTGTTATACAGATAGTGGCTGGCAAAGGCCTTGTCATTTATTGAGTAAATCTCAGAGAGCTCATCTACTGTCGCAAAGTCACACGGCTCCAGCCCGTACTGGGCAAGGAAATTGGCATCTCCCATCTTGTCGGTCCATGAGCGCTCGTCGTTGACGGCTGTATCACCCTGAGATGCAGTGCTTGACAGGGCAGTATCAGCCAGGGGCGCAGTAATTGATGGGGCTGTATCTGATGCCGGGTCTGTGGCTGGTACTGGCAGAGTAACACCGTCGAAGTGGACATTCTGGTCCATAACACCGGCAAAGCACCTGTTGAATAAACTTTCCTGACAGTGCCATGTACCATAATGCATTATAAAGCATGTAGCGGGGTCAAAAAGTTCAGCAGGCATGGATGGAAGGTAGATGCTTAAAGCAACTCCGTGCAGGTCCTGTCCATCAGGAACCTTATAGCCTGACTCATTCCATAATGAAAGAGAGTCTCCAAGAAGTTTACGGGCTTCTACTGTGGTGAGCGCGTATATACGGCCACTGCCCTGGGCATCAGAATCAGATGCTGCCTCATTTGCCATCGTACCGGGAACGTGACTGGCACTGCCTTTTAGTATCTCAAGACCGACACTGGTACAGATACGTAACAGTACAGACAGTCGGAGCATGCTGTCATCTACAAGCTTGCCAGCGCTGTCCCATACCTTCATGAACTTGTCTGATGCTGTGGCATTGTCAATGCTCAGATCGCCGGTGCTTTTTCCGGCTGGGGCCAGAGGCTTTACTGTATAAATTAGCTTATTGAGAGCAGAGCGGCAATCATATTCAGGATGGAGCATGAGACGGTGCTTCTGATCTGAATAAAGAACCTTCAAATCAGGTGAGCGACTTAATTCCATATGGATATTGTTGCTGAACATATGATGTACCTTTGGGTCCTAAGCGCTGTGTGATGGCAGGAGCGGAAATATGATAAGAAGGTCTGTTTTGATGTCAGTAAAGTGAGATGTCTGAGTTATCATGGACTGGGAACACAGTAATCTATAAGCATGAATGTATGCAGCATGGACATTGACTGGTACTGCCTTTCAGGCAGTGGCAGGAATTATCATTGAGGCAGGGTTATCTGAACACCGCACATTGCTGACCTGCGGGCAAAGAAAGTCGGTTGAGAAATTTCAAAACTGACAAATATCTTTTTGCATGTGAGCATACTGCCTGAGCCAGGCTCATGCAGGTCAAGAGAATACTGCCTGAGGCTGGCTCAGGCAGGTCCATGGCATGTTTGGTCTGTAAGCAGCCCATGGAATTTTACTGTTCGATCTCAGCCTTAACCAGGTTGTAGAAATCAATCAGGGTGCCACACTCCATGATATCCATAATATCAAGGGCTGCACCACGTGATTCAAGCTCCGACATCATGCTGATACAGGCAACGGAGTTGAAGTTGTCTTCTTCTACGAAGTTGAGATTGTCATCACCCTTAATACCGCATATCTGCTCAAACAGCTCATAAAACTCTTCTTTTGTCATAGCTTAATCAGCATGCCAGGCAAGCTTGAGCCCAGGCATTACTTCTCCTTAAATATGTAAATATAAATCTTTTAGTCTGCAAAAATTAACACATATGCCGGTCAGACTTGCCGGACATACCTGCCAGTTTTTCCTTTACAGGTTGTCCTTGCATACTTTTTGAGCTCAGGATGGAGCTGTTGATACAGCTCAAAGGCCTCCACCAGGATGTGGATTTAGCTGAGATGCATCTTTAGTCCAGGAATTTGCTTGCCTTGACGGGACTGGCCTGTCGGCAAGTGGACATTGTGGACGCATGGCAATGCAGGGGTATTCAGGTTATCATAAAACAGACTTTATTCCAGAGAGCAGTGGACAAAGTGTTACATAGACAGGCATTCACCATGATTGTGCAGCTGGCTCATGGTCTGTCATTTTAACCCGCGCTGTTCTGCCTGTGTTACCTTACAGACAGTAAAATTGGCATACAGCACATAAAGTCATGGTACGACCTGGAATGAGACAGGAACAAACAGCATGGTTATCCGGGTTTTATCCTCATTGAATATAAGCCCGAGCCGGAGATCATATGCATAAGATCAGTGAAAGTAAGCCTGCCCGCTGGAGCAGAGACGAATTGATTGAAGTTCTGCGCAACAATGGCCTTAAAGAGGGCCAGACAGTAGCAATGTTCAGCTCTGTGGGTGAATTTGGCATGCCTGATCTCAAAGGTCAGCATCTGAGCCAGTTTTATCTTGATGCCCTTTTCTCCATCCTTGGAGAAACAGGTGTACTGGCCATGAGTGCTTTTACTTACAGCTTCTGCAGCGGTAAGGATTTTGATCCATGGAAGGATCGCAGTACAGTTAATGTCATTGCCAATTACTGTATTGATGAGGGCATAGGCGTACGTACTGTAGATCCGATATTTTCCTGGGTAGTGGTTACCATGCATGACCTGCGTCTGCACCAGCAGCATCGCCTTGCTGCAGATGCAAAGGCTCAGGCTGAGGGCCGTAAATACCGCCCTTTTGCCCCCTACCACTGTCTTGGACATGATCTCGAGCAAGAACAGTGTGAGGTGTCACAGTCAGCTGCGTGCCATGCCATTACTGATAGTGTTGCTGCTGCACCAGCACAGTCTGAGTACTACAATATCAGGCAAATACGGACAACCAATGACACCTTGCGTTATGCCTCCCCCTCCATAGTGTCATATCTGCTTGAGCGTAATGCCCGCTATCTGATGCTCGGCAGTATTCATTACATTACCTTTGTGCACTATCTGGAGCATGAACTGCGCAGTTCCCAGCGTATGTTCAAGCAGTTCACGGGTAAGGTAATGACCAGAGCCAGGGGCAGCTGGGAACACGATGGTGCAGATTTCAGCTGTTTCTACTTTGTGCGTCAGCTGTGCACAAATACCGAAGTTAACATGGGGCGCTTCTTTCTGGCTATCTGTAAATGGCCTCATATCTGGCCACAGGATGATGTCAACGTGCGTCCGCGCTTTGCAGGACGATTCCTGTGCCTTGGCCCTCTGAAGTACATGCTTGACTGTATGCGCCGCGAGTTTGCAGCCAATGAACTGTGGTACTGCAACGGTCCTGCTCTGACCCAGGCGCAGATTGCTGATATGGAAAGCAGTCCATGGACCTTTGACAACCTGGAAATCACCACATGGCAGGTGATTGATCTCAGTGACAAGAGGTCTGCTGCTGACTGACAGAGCAGTTCCATGAAAGGTATGCATTTCAGTCAAACGCACTCTCATTTGAATGTATAACATTAGCCTTGTCGGACAAGCTCTGGCACAGTGGATCCCTGCAACTGAAGCCTGGTATGGGAGGGGCTGCGCAGGTTCGTGCAGTTATAACCTCTAAGTCGGAAAGTTGTGCGGGCTTTTATTCCGGTAACCTGCATGGTTTGTGATTGTTTTGAAGTCACAGCTGCGCGGCTCATCATACAGTTTCACTGTCGAAAATGCTTTTCCATGGTGCCGGTTTTACTGTACATCTCTAAAATTAACACTGGTAACCTGGATATCTGTAACATGACTGTTGATAGCACTGTATAATCGTGGGTCACGGCCCATCCTTTACGCCATGTTGTCTGGTGTGCTTTTTGAAAGCCATGCAGTCACTGGAGTCGACATCATTGGGCAGACCAGGGATCATTCCAGCTGCATCTGAACCAGTTTGACGGGGTGCTGCAGCAGGATATGGGGGTTACAGGGCGATATTCTGCGTATAGCAGGCTCTTCTTTTAACCATGGCGGGAACCGCCGCTATCAGTCACCGGAATTTTAGTTAAATTTACTGTGGAGTACGGACATGTCCTCAGCTGCTGAACATCTCAGCCTCAATCAAAGGCTTTTCCTTGCCCTGAATGATGGTGGTGCCAGGACAGCTCTTATTGCCAATGATGAGCAGTTCAGTTACGACCAGCTGCGCAGCCATGTCTATGCAGCCGCCAGTGATTTAAGCAGCTTTAAGCCACAAAGACTGGCCATTATGACCAGCCGTGCTCCTGAGACCTACTTCATTATCCTGGCATCCATATTAAGCAGCACCTGCTATGTGCCAATAAGCTCAGTACACCCTGAGCCTAAGAACGCTTTTATCATCGACCACTGCCAGTGCTCCCACCTGTATATCGACAGTCACGGCTGCGACTATGCCTGTGACCTTATCATCAATCATCTCAGTGATCTGCAGATAGAGCGCATTACTTTCCTCGTGTCACCTGCCGGTATGCAGATGATTAAGACCAGGGTGGATCAGGTCATTGAGAATGAAGGTCTGGACGAGGCAGTAAAGACCAGGGCGGCTGCATTCCTTGCAAGTCTTAAAGTCATAGCAGCTGATCCGCAGAATTTTAATGTTGAGAGCTTCAGACCATATGAATGTGATGGCTCTGAGGTCATGCACATACTGTATACCTCCGGCACCACTGGTCAGCCCAAGGGTGTAATGGTCCTCAGGTCTAATTACGAAGCCTATTTCGCTTCCACAATGGACTTTTACGACTTCAGGGAAAGTGATGTATTCAGCCACTTTGCTGAGCTGACCTTTGATATCAGTCTTCAGGATGTGGTCTGCGCGCTGTGCAGCAGAGCCTCGGTAGTGTGTCCTTCCAAGACAGATATCATGGTGCCAGTGCGCTACTTTGAAAAGTATGGCATTACAGTTGTTCACAATACCCCTTCCATGATTCAGTACATGGAACGTACTGGCATGCTCTCAAGGGTCAAGACTCCAACAGTTCGTATTGCCATTTTCGCCGGTGAGGCCCTCTGGTACCGTCAGGTATCGGCCTGGCATCAGGCTTTCCCTCAATGTCGCATTTTCAATGCCTTTGGCCCTACTGAGGCTGCGGTCATTGTATGTGTGCATGAGGTAAGCGCAGCGGAAATAAGCCATCATGAGCATGACAACAGCATTGTGCCTCTGGGCCACAGCTTTGACACTGTTACTCTCAAAGTTGTGGATGAAAGTGGTTGTGAGGTACCTGAAGGTACCACAGGTGAACTTCTCATTGGTGGTCCTCAGGTAACAGCCGGATACTTCAGAAATGAGCAGCGTACTGCAGAGACATTTTCCGAGAGTGACGGCATGCGCTGGTTCCATACAGGCGATCAGGTAACTGCATTTACCCATAATGCCCTTGAGAACACAGCAATGTGCGCTGCAGGTGAGAGGTTTACCAGTCACCATTATCTGGGTCGCAGCGGCGATATGGTCAAGATCAAGGGTTTTCGCATTTCAATGTACGAGGTTGAAGAGGAATTCAGTCATCTGACCTCACTTCAGTCCGTGGCAATGAAATGCAGTATTGAAAATGACGGCTTCAACGAAGCGATACTGGTAGTTGCCATTGCCGGGGCTGACGAACATGAACTCAGTCGCCTGCGCAGTGAGGTCAAGAACTCCATGAGCATTTACATGCGTCCGGAGTACATCATTGCTGTGGACGGCTTCCCGCTTAATGCCAATGGCAAGACTGACCGCAAGGCACTCAAAGCAATGGTTATCAATCAGGCTCCACACAGTCTCAATGTACAGTTGCTCGACTAACCAAAAAAACGCATTAACGCCATAAACCCGTCAGCACAGGCCCGCCTAAGCCGAACCAGACCAGCCTGTCCAGTAGTATCAGGCAGGTCTGGCAGTCTTTTCATCAGCACAGGCCCGCCTAAGCCGAACCAGACCAGCCTGTCCAGTAGTATCAGGCAGGTCTGGCAGTCTTTTCATCAGCACAGGCGCGCCTAAGCCGAACCAGACCAGCCTGTCCTGTAATATCAGGCAGATCTGCCAGTCATTTCATCAGCACAAGCCCGTCCCCACCACATCAGATCTGCCTGTCCAGTAGTATCAGGCAGGTATTCCAGTATTTCATCAGCACGAATCGATAAGGTTTTTACTGAACAGTACCGTTAAACTCCCTGTATAATCATGTTGTTGAGAGACTTCAGATATGCTCTGTATTAGCATGACTGCTGTCTTATACAGATTTCTATTTGAGCACGGCAAGGGAGGAATGTATGACTTATCAGTCAGCTGGCCATATGGTACCTGAGCGTATTTTTAAAGCCCTTATGGAGGGGCCCGAGAAAACAGCTCTGCGCGTGGATGGCGAGGAATACAGCTACAGCCAGCTGCGTGAGGCCGTATTTGCCTTTGCCCGTGATTTGCGTCAGCGCCGACCATATCGCGTTGGTCTGCTCACCCATCGTTCCTTTGAAACCTACCAGAGCCTGCTTGGCTCACTTTTGAGCGGCATAACCTGCGTTCCTCTCAATCCTCTTTTCCCTGTGGAAAAGACGGCCTTTATCATCACACATGCCCAGTGCAGTCATGTATTTATCGACGGTGGGTGCCTCGACTGCGCCATAAGCATGGTTGAGCACCTCGAGCCTGCGCTGCTGGACAGCCTTACCTTCATAGTTTCTGCCAATACAGCCGATCAGGCACAATCCATGGCTCAGGCCCTGCTTGACAGCAACGACTGCCCTCCAGCAAAAGCTGGTGCACTGCGCAGCATGCTCGCGCACATGTCTGTCAGCCCAGTACTGCAGAGTTCTTCTGCGTCAGGTGCAGAAAAGGCAACCTCACTTTCGCCTTCCCATGCTTCAGCTGAGCTCTGTTCAGTCGGCAGCAGTGCCGGTGAGGGAGAGGCCGTCTTGCCTGCCCAGGTGCAGCCTGATGACATCATGCATATTCTTTATACCTCAGGCACTACCGGCCAGCCTAAAGGTGTAATGGTGTCCCATGGCAACTATGCAGCTTATCTCAACAGTATCCTGGAGCTCTACCAGTACAACAGCTCAGATGTCTTTTCCCATTTTGCTGAAATCACCTTTGATATCAGTCTGCAGGACCCACTGTCAGCTCTGATAAGTGGCGGTACAGTGGTCTGCCCATCTGCAAGAGACTTGATGATGCCGCACCGTTATCTGCAGAGCAATGGGATTACTGTGGTGCATACCGTGCCTTCTCTGGTTTCCTACATGCAAAAGACCAAAGTGCTGGATAAAGTCTGCATTGACAGTGTGCGTATTACCCTCTTTCTGGGAGAGGCTCTGTGGTATCACCAGGCCTGCATGTACCATAAGGCATTTCCTTACTCTCGCCTGATAAATACCTATGGACCTACCGAGACTACGGTAGCAGTCAGCTATTATGAGGTTACTTTAGCAGAGCTGAATGACCCTGCAACTGAGCATGCCATAGTTCCACTGGGTCGTGCTCTGCCAGGAGTAGAGCTGGCAGCAGCTGATGCACAGGGCCATTTCCTGCCTGATGGAGTTCAGGGCGAGCTTCTTATCGGTGGTGAACAGGTCACTCCTGGTTACTGGAACAATAAAGAGAAGAACGAGCAGGCCTTTATCAGCATTGAGGGACGCAGATGGTATCGTACCGGCGATCTGGTCTCCATGTTTACCGCAAAGGCTAAACCGGGCTCTCTGCAGGCTCAGGGCGTGGACACTTTCAGTACCTTCCACTACATAGGCAGAAATGACGATATGGTAAAGATATCCGGTTACCGTATCTCCTTTTATGAGGTTGAGGAAGGGCTGGGGAAACTTACCGATCGCCCGGTAAGAACCATGAAGTGCACTGAGCTTATGGCAGGTGTTGATACCGATATCCTGGTAGCTGTCATTGAGGGCGCCGACGCCGATGAGGTTGCGCGAATTTCCAGGCAAAGTCATGATGTGCTGGCAACATATATGGTTCCTAAATATGTAGTTTCTGCGCCGTCTTTCCCTTTGAACTCAAATGGCAAGGTTGACCGTCGTGCCCTTAAGGAGATGGTGATAAATCAGGCCTCTGAGCTTATCGGTAAAGAACTTAAGGGATAACAGGCAGGATGCGGGGCCTGCATCTGCATGTGTTTGGCGGTACGTAAATTGCTGTGCCTTTATCAGCTTTTTCCTCGTCGCAATTTTGATACGAGCGTCATGCGATAAGCATTTTGGTCGTTATTTCAACTTGCTGCTTCCTTAAAATCATGATTGGCAATCATGACCAGACGGTTCTAACTGAGAAGTGCCATACAATCATTGACAGATTTAACATAATCAATGAATTATAATAACAGCAACATGTGCAAGGCTGTTATAAGCATAGCGTATAGACCGCCGTCCCTGGTCTGATGTTAAATACGCTCTTTCCTGAAACACAGGCGTTATTATGTCCATTCCAGATACCTTAGATTTCCAGGCTCTTTACGATGAGCTGCTGATGATTCCCCGCTCTATCACTGGCGAAGGTTACCTCAAATCACTGGAAATCCTGTCACGCTACATTCCTTTTGAGCTAGAGTATTACCCAAGCGGCAGCAAAGCACTTGACTGGACTGTGCCTCCTGAGTGGCATCTTGAGCGTGCCCAGCTTAAAGACCTCAAGGGCAATGTCATTCTTGACACAGAGGTAAATCCCCTTCATGTTCTCAACTACTCCACAGGTTTTCAGGGCACAGTTTCCCGTGAGGAACTTGAGGAGCATCTGTATACTGACAGCCGCGATCCAGACCAGATTCCTTACGTGACCTCATATTACAAGGAACGCTGGGGCTTTTGTCTTTCTGAGAACATGAAAGTAAAGCTCACTGATCCATCTTACGAAGTAGATATCAAAGCATCCTTAAACCAGCAGGGAAACGTGGTTATTGGCATATGTGATCTGCCTGGTCGAACCGACCGTATTGTTCAGATAACATCCTATATGTGCCATCCTAATATGTTTAACAATGAGCTTTCAGGCCCATTGACACTGCTGTGGATGTATCTGCTTCTGGCCTCACTTCCTGAGGAGTCCCGTCTTTATACCTACCGTTTTATCATTAACCCGGAGACTATCGGCTCCATATGCTATCTGTCACGTCATGCTGATGAGCTCAGGGAAAAGCTCGAATATGGTATGACTGTGAACTGTACTGGAAGCTTTTATGCCAATGAGTATGTAAATAATTATGGCCGTATCAGGCCTGTTGATCTTTCACTGCTCAAGGAGCATCTTGATTCCAGCAACACATCATCCTGTAGTTCAGCTTTAAGTTCTGCTGCCACTGTTATCTCAGGGGCAAGGCAGATATCCCCTGCACAGGACAGCTGTACAAATGACTCTGATGCCCTGAGCTGCTTCCATCACCTGCTTACCGAGATGGAATCATGCTATGAACAGAACTTCCTTAAGGCGCCGCTGACCTTCAAAATGACCCGTCAAAGCATGGTTGATGAGATTCATCACATGCTTGCTTCACAGAATGAAAAAGGAACTGTCTCTCATAAGTCTGACTGCACAGACATAAGCGAAGATCCTTGTACTAATTTAAACACGGACAGTGACCTTTCCTATGCCTTAAGCATGCTCTCAGAAAATGAGCTGAAAGATAAATACATTAAGCGTGGCGCGGTGTATGACGGCCTGAGCAATGAGCACAGGATCACGCTGATGCGCTGGGCTGTTTACCACAGCATGAACAGCTTAAGCGTACTGAGAACAGACTGCGCACTGAGGAAGCATAAAGACCATAACTGTGTGCTTACTACACCTGTGGATCGTATCATTTCCCTGCTTGAGCAGACCAGTGGTGATGATATAGCAGGCTATATTTTCCAGCCATATGGCGGCGCTGACGAGCGTCAGTATGGATCAGCACTGCTGCAACTTCCTGTCGTTAACGCTTTCCGCTGCCTCTACAGCTGTTATGGAGAGTATCACTCATCACATGACAATCAGAGCCTGTTCTCGCTCGACAGTCTGATGGAGAGTGCCATTCAGCTGGTTAAATTCACCAGATTTTATGAGCGCCGCAATGAAAAGGTAGTAGCTGTCATTGAAGGCGAGCCGCAGCTGGGCAGCCGTGGCCTCTACCCTACTATTAACTGTTACGGCAGCTATGCCTCCATCAGGAAAAGCAGCATATATTCAGTGGCCAATATCGTGCACGTACTTAACCTGGCTGATGGCTCGTTCACTGTTGAGCAGCTTGCCAGAATCATTCAAATCCATGCCTTTGACCTCCTGGATCTCATAGACCATCTGTGCAGCAAAAAGGTCCTTGCAAAGCTCTGAACAGCAGATCATAACCGATAGCATAATGGTCATACACACACGGCCATAATGCTTTACAAAACGTTTTGCCATCCGCCACGTCGAATCGCATTTCCAGGGACACACCCTCATCCTGGACAGCTGCCACGATGAGGCGTATTTTCTGAGCCCCATCCCCATCCTGGGCAGCTGCCACGATGAGGCCCATTTCCTGCGCCCCATTACCGTTCTTGACAGCTGCCACGATGAGGCCCATTTCCTGCGCCCCATTACCGTTCTTGACAGCTGTCAAAAGATCAGCTGCCAGTCAGGAATTCTGTATTTTTCAGCACGGAAATTATGCAGCTCATTCAGATAATGTGCCGGCACTGATGAATACCAGTAAACATTGAACGGCACCGTAGCGGCAGGGATAAACAGCTGCTATGAGCGTTAGGCTGTTATTAGCATCCGTCAGTACGCAATATCTTTCATCATGGCACAGCCTTAAAACAGCATAGTGAAAGTATGTTCAAGCCATAAGATGCACACCATTGCTCATAATCAAACAATTAAAATCGATAATCACACATGACCTGCTGGCCAGTAATCAGCCCAGTATGTCCTTAACAACCAGGCGGCCATCAGATGAAGCATTTACTTCCAGATTCATTAGATTTCCAGGACCTGTATGATGAGCTACTCATGATTCCACGCTCAATTTCAGGCCCGGGCTTTCTCAAGTCACTGAAGATTTTACGACGCTATATCCCTTTTAAGCTGGAGCGTTATCCATCTGGCAGCAAGGTTCTGGACTGGACTGTGCCTCCCGAGTGGAAACTTGAGCGTGCTCTGCTTAAGGACACTGGCGGTAATATCATTCTGGACAGTGATGTCAATCCCCTGTATGTACTCAATTACTCCACATCCTTTCAGGGCACAGTGACCCGTGCGGAGCTGGAGGACCACCTGTTTACTGACAGCCGTCACCCGGATCAGATTCCTTATGTCACTTCATATTACAGGGATCGCTGGGGCTTCTGCATGTCCAGCAAAATGAAAGAGCAGCTGACTGATACCCATTATGAGGTAGATATCAGGGCTGAAAAGGACAATGATGGCGAGATTTTGGTTGGTGTCTGCGATCTTCCCGGTATGTCTGACCGCATAGTGCAGTTCTCTTCATATCTGTGCCATCCGAATATGCTCAATAACGAGCTGTCCGGCCCCCTGACTCTGGTTTTAATGTGGCTGCTGCTTTCATCGCTGCCACGAGAGTCAAGACGCTATACATACCGTTTTGTAATAAATCCGGAAACCATAGGCGCCATATGCTACCTGTCACGCCATGGCGATGAGCTCAAGGAAAAACTCGAGTACGGCATTAACGTAACATGCACTGCCAGCTTTTATTCAAATGATTACGCTGGCAATTTCAGCCGCATCAAGCCGGTTGATCTGACCTTGCTCAAGGAGCATCTTGCTTCAGAGTCAATAAAACTCAAGGCTGAGCCGGATTTCAACAGCTGTAATGGCAGTCTCAACGGCAGCCAAAGAGCTGCTGGCAGTTGCCCCAGCCACAGCTGCACGGATACCCACAGCTGTTTTAATAAGCTTATTGCTCAGTTTAAAGAGTGCAGTGAGCGCAATTTTCTGCCATTTCCTATGACATTTAAAATGACCAGACAAAGTCTGACTGACGAAATTAAATATGTCAGGTCATCCGTAATGGCAGAGGCTTGTGCAGTGGGTGCAGGTTCAAGAGCTCAGAGTGATATTGACTGCTGCGCTGATGATGCTGCCAGACGCTTTGTATCGCCAGCTCCAGCATGGAAAGATAAAGAGATACTCAAAAGCGCCATGACCTGTATCACAGATGAGGAAAAGTCAGGGCATTACATGCTCAATGGCGGCCTTCACAGTGGACTGAGCGACGACCATCGTATGGCTTTGATGAACTGGTTCATATCAGATCATTTGAAAATGCCATCAGTTAATAAAATCGTCACTTCTGATGATGCCAGTTGCAATCCTGCAGTTAAGCACTCCTGTACAGTGGACCATGTCATAGCCGTGCTTGAAAAGTCCTCGCAGAGCAATATCAAAAGTTGCGTGTTTATGCCATACAGCGGCTCTGATGAGCGCCAGTACTGCTCTGCTTTAATAAACCATCCAGTGGCAAGTGCTTTCCTTACAGCCTATGGAAGCTATGGTGAGTATCATTCATCCCGGGACAGTCAGGAGCTATTCTCCCTTGACAGTATAATCTGGTCGGCAATACAACTGGTCATGTTTTCGCGCTTTTATGAAAGACGTGAAGAAAAACCAAAGGCTCTGATACCAGGAGAACCACAGCTGGGGCTCAGAGACCTTTATCCATCTCTGAGCTGCCGTGCCAATGATGGCCCATTACATGGAAGCAGTGTATGGTCCGTGCTCAATATCATTACTCTGCTTAATCTGGCAGATGGTCAGTACACGGTTGAGGAGCTCAGTGGCATATTGGACATTCCAGCCTTTGAAATGCTCGACTTGATTGACCTGCTGCGCTGCAAGGAGCTGCTGGCCTGATATCCAGGGCCTGAAGGATTAAAACAGGGGGGCTGTCTCTATTATGATACAGGCCCTTTCTATTATGTTTTAGTATGTATGTATGTATGTATGTATGTATGTAGCTATAAAATGCTGACATACACTGCACATCATGTTGCCAAATTCTGCCCTGTTGCGCTCATTACTATAGACCAGCATTTCAGAACATGAACGCGCGGAAAATGCGCGTAGACCAGCAAGGGCATTGAGGCGCACCATATTAGGAGCTAATGCTGTCGCTTTGATGCCCTGAATATTATCGCTGCTTAGCGCGACAGTCTTGTTCCATGATACATGGGGGCAGCTTTGTCTGGCCGGGACCTTCATAGCGCATCTGCCTGTTTACGGGAGCGGCATGACAGTGCATGTGCAGGCTGCCCTTCTGGTTACCGTGGTTGCTAGGGGTACTGCATGGTTTACTGCATGCGTTACTGGTCCAGACTGAACAGGTGGCAAAAGCGTCAGAAATGGGACACAGCATTTAAGGGATTCAATGCTGATAGGGATTGCCATGTCATTTTTCTGCTGCATATGATGCTTATTCGTCACATTATGACTTGAGTGGCATGGACTAAAACAAACTCCAAGGGAGCTTTTGCGTTTCTGAGTAGGGCCTGAAGAAATAGTAAATGAAGTATCATCAGGAGCTTATAGCCACGCCATGCCGATAAAATCGGGCATTTACTAATGATATAGATATGTCTTTTTATGATTGAGGCACATGCTTTGCTACTATGATTATGTCAGTGGCTGTGTACGCCATACTGGTTAGCATAGATTTGCAAACATAAGAGCATTGATATTCAACAGCGATTGTAAACGTTTTCAAACTCTGAAATTTATGTATTAGTATAAATTGTTTTAGAGAGTGAAATCGTCTTTTCATGTCCTCAGCAACAGTTACAGACTGGTGCATGTCTTCCTCAGGTTATTCTTATGAAGTCCCTTCCACAAACTGTAGATTTTCAGGCTCTCTACAACGAGCTCCAGATGATTCCACGCTCCATTACAGGAGATGGCTTCAAAAAATCTCTGGAAATTATCAGCCGCTATATTCCTTTTGAAGTAGAGCACTACCCGTCTGGCAGCAAGGTGCATGACTGGAATGTACCACCTGAGTGGAAGTTTGAGCGCGCCGTGCTTAAGGATTCAAAGGGCAATATCATCCTGGACAGCGATGTTAATCCCCTGCATGTACTCAATTATTCTGTTGGTTTTCAGGGAACCGTAAGTCGTGAGGAGCTTGAAAGTCACCTTTATACCGACTCTCGCAATCCGGATCATATACCTTACGTTACCTCATACTACAAAGACCGCTGGGGATTCTGTCTGAGCAGCAAAGCGAAGGACAGCCTTAACGACACTCATTATGAAGTGGACATCAGAGCATCAAAAGATCCAGAAGGCAGCGTTGTAATTGGCGTATGTGACCTGCCGGGCCAAAGCGATCGTATAGTGCTGATCTCCTCATATCTATGTCATCCATCCATGCTCAATAACGAGCTGTCAGGACCGCTTAGTCTGATCTGGATGTACCTGATGCTTGCATCACTGCCTGCCAGTGCCCGCCGCTATACATACCGTTTTATTATCAATCCTGAGACCATAGGATCTCTGTGCTATCTGTCTCGACATGCTGAAGAGCTTAAAGAAAAGCTTGAGTATGGTATGACCGTAACCTGCACTGGAAGCTTTTACTCCAACGACTATGCAGGCAAGTACAACAGCATCAGTCCTGTGGACCTGTCATTGCTCAACGAACACCTGAGCAGTGAAACTTCAGAGAACATTGCCCTGGAAAAGGACATGACCTGCTATAACAATCTGCTCTATCAGATTGATCACTGCACTGAGCAGAACTTTCTGCCTGTTCCTCTGACCTTTAAGATGACCCATCAGAGTCTGCTTGATGAGTTCAATCATCATGTCGAGCAGCAGGCCCTCTATGGCACAACAGCACAAGTACCAGTACAAGCCCCATCAGCCGCATCCGGTACGGCGTTGTGCGCTGCTGCAAAGCTATCCCTGACACACTCTATGTCCCATGCACCACTGGCGACTGAGTCCCAGGACATGGTCGAAGGCTGTGATCTTGAAAATGCCATAAGCAAGCTCAGCGATATGGAGCGCGAGGGACATTATGTCCTTAATGGCGCAGTTAATACAGGTCTCTCGGACAGAGAGCGTGTTGCCCTTACGAACTGGGCTGTTAACAGTCAGATTAGGATTTTCTCCATAACTAAGACTATCAACCCTGACAGTGTCAGTGTAAGCCCAGGGGTAAAGCTTTCCAGCACAGTAGATCGTTTAATTGCCAGACTCAACTGTTCAGCAGGCAGTGAGTTCAAACATTGCGTCTTTATGCCATTTAGCGGCTCTGATGAGCGGCAGTACGGTTCAGCGCTGTTTAATCTGCCTGTAGTCAGTGCGTTCCGCACCGTGTACTGCAGTTATGGTGAGTATCACTCATCGTTTGACAATCAGGATCTCTTCTCTCTGGACAGCGTAATACATGCAGCAGTACAGCTGGTTAAGTTCACCCGTTTCTATGAGCGTCGTGATGAAAAGATAAAGGCACTGATTGCCGGTGAGCCACAGCTTGGTTCCAGAGGTCTGTATCCAACCCTCAACTGCCATGGAAAGTCAGGCAAGATGTCACGCCCAGAATCATATCCAGTGATGAAGATCCTGAATCTGCTCAGCCTTGCTGACGGTAATTACACAGTGGAACAGCTGACTACTATTATGAACATGTCCGCTTTTGACCTGCTGGATCTCATTGACCTGCTGCGCAGCAAGCAGGTGCTGGCCTGATCAGAAGCCATTAGAGCACTGAATAAATGCCGCTGAAACTTGAGCTCAAAGGTTTTTCAGCAATCATACAAAGCAGGATGAAAGCGCAGGCTCCATACTCATACTTTGCATGATATGGGAAAAATGGGGCGTGGTGCGCGGGTATGCTTTATAAAACCAAAAGGCCCTCATCTGATATCAGGTGAGGGCCTTTTGAAATTATTAAGCTATGCGGCTTACTGCATGAGAGTTAAGCCATTTCAGATAGCGCAATGCGAGCATATCCGCCTGAGTTACTGTGTCATGGGCTACCATGATAAATCCGCTGCTTAAATCGCTTCCGGTTTTCAGTGGTCCGTATTCAGCGCCTCTGTGAAGGTAGTTTTCCAGAGTAACAATGTGACTGAGTTCCTCGGCATTGAATATACTTGCAGCAATAACATCATCGCAGCAATCACTCTGGATATCGCAGCATGATGAGTGTGACGTAGAGAGAACAGTCCCATGTTCATAGCCGGAGTCACTGCCGGTTGCTTTCCCGACTGCTTTCCCGGCAGAATATCTGTTGCCAGCTACACCCTCACTGGTCTTCACGCAAGAGAGTTCAGTCTGAGGTGTTGAGTCAGATGAATTACTTACAGATTTGTCAGAATTAACTGTGTAATGCATGCCTGAATTGAGAGCTCGAATACATGCCAGCTCACTGGCATTGAAAGCGACAGCCGTATCGCTGGTACGGGCTTTTGCCATAGGGGATTCCGGCGCATTTTCTGGCCATACAGCGCGTTCGGTAAAGTCGAAGAAACGAATAGCGCATGCGCGCGAAGGCAACTTACACGATATGCTCTTACCCTCAATTACATTTTCTCGGTAAAGCTGCATGGGATTGTTGCCATTAAAACAGTGCAGCGATATTACCTGATTCCCTGACAGTCGCGCTGAACAGTCAATAATGTAAGGTGTTCCAGACCAGGAGTTAATGACGTCAGCGGTGAGGAATGTTGAGCGCAGCTCAAGGGATGATGACAGCTTCTGCATCAGCGGCATTATGGCCTCACGTGCCAGGGATACGGCCGTGCTGTTCTCGGAAAAATAAGCTGTTTCCTGCCTGTAAGGGGCAGTAGATATGTCCTTAAAATACAGTCCCAGCAGATGACATTTACCATCATTGTCGACCAGCAGTGAGCATGAAAACTCATCTCCCTTCAACAGCTGCTCAATAAGCAGTCCGTCATCATAAAAGCGCTCTGGGGCCTTATAGGACTTGAGGTCCTGGGCAGATCTGATCATACGAACACCAACAGATCCCGAGCCGGTTACTGGCTTTATGATGCAAGGGTAGCCAATAGAGCTTTGGATTTCATCGGCATATGATGGGAGTGAATGGACCTTTTCAGCAGGTACATATATCCACTGATAGTTATCGATACCGCAGCTTTCTAAAAACTTATGGAGCTTGAGTTTGTGGGTCAGAGTATCAATGGCAGTGAAACTGGCTCCCGGCAGTCCCAGCTCATCATTGATTTTGCCAAGAGCTGTAAGTGCACGTCCTACTGGAAATGCAATGGAGTGGGTGACGCCATACTCACGAGCCAGTTTTGCTGCTCCCACATGGTCACTGAAATCGTGCTTAATACAGGTCAGTCGGTCTTTCCAGCGGTCAAGAAAGTCCTGCGGCAGCACTGGATCACAATCAAGGGCGAGTACATGAACATTTTGGGCAAGCAGCAGTTCATAATACTGAATGCTTTCCTTGTTTGCCCCTAAAACGAGGATACGTGGGGGCTGGTTACTCTTTCCCTGCATAGTACTCATAGCGTAGATCTCTGAGATTTAGGTGTTGGTAAGTCGATTCGCGTTGTGAATGGCTGGTGCATAATCTGCACTATGCACATCAGCTTGTCTGTCACAGGTTACCGGAAATTACGGACTAATATATAAATACACAGATGTAAACACGATTATCTGTAATAATACCGGCAATCTAATATTGATACATTTGTATACCTATCTGACCGGGCATTCATGAGATAAAGATGCAACTTCACTCTAATCATGCATACTGTTTAAAAGCAGACCGTTACATAAAGGATGATATGGGGTATGCATGCGCCGGTGTTGAATTGATGTTATCAATCAGAACAGGATGCCTGAGAGCTTGTGATTAGACCGGGCTGAGATAGATTGCTTCATCAAAGGTACAGTTGATACGGGCCAGGTTAGCAATGATTTCACTGTAGAATTTGCGTGATCCTATTGCCAGAACCAGTAATGGCACATGGCGATCTTTGAGGCAGGTGTCTGCCCAGTACACCCGCTCTACTTTGTTGTCCGGCCTCAGGAACTGCAAGCCATCCATCTCTGGAGTCGAATTAACCATAGTAAATTTATATCGGCTCAGATCGTCGCCCAGAGAGTCCAAAATGCTGAAGCTGTAAAATCCAGTGCCGTAAATTACAATCTCTCTGCCTCTGGTATGGTTATATTCAACTGCATGTCTGAATCGATGAGCTGCCTCTTGAGAGATATGAAGGTTGTACTTTATGAGCTCTCGGTTACGAGCCTGTTCGGCTTCAAATTCCTCGTCACTGAGCTGTGGTGTGCTCATAAAGCGTTCAGCAGCTTCAGGATCATCAATGATATCAACAGCCTTGGTCAGCTCATAGGCCATGTAGCCATTACCTTTTACCATATAGCAGCGATCCATGGTAAATCCACCCATACGGGCTATATAGTGGTAGGCATTAGCACCAAGGTGCAGACTCTGAACCGCATGCATAAAATGAAGCGGAGAAGAGATAAAGAGCGCGCGCCCGCCTTTGACCATTACATTGTTAAGTCCGCGCATAAATGAAACAGGATCCGGCACCATTTGCAGCACATCTTTGCAGCCCACAACGTCATAAAGCCTGTGATCTTCAACTGTTCCCTCATCACCTGCAGCTGATGGGACAGTTCCTGAAGCCGCTGGGCTGGTTCCTGAAGCCGCTGGGCTGGTTCCTGCAGTGGCCGTGCTGGTTGCTGCAGCGTCTGATTTATTTCCTGCATCGGCAGAGGTGGCGTCTGTATCTTTCCCGCACTTGTTCATTCGTGCCTGCCATACCGGGTCAGCATCAGGAAAATAACCTGTGACTACGCGTATGGCAAGCATGCTCTCATCCATACCATCAGTAACTGTAGACGGGTCTACCAGGGTCAGATTCTTAAACCCGCGTCTGCTCAGCTCACGCAGTAAATAGCCATCGTACCCGCCAATATCAAGGACCTTGCACTGGTTGCTGCTGCACATTCCTGCAACAGTATCCACATAGTGCTGGAATTGAGAGGAACCCGTTGATGAAGGCTTAATAAAATTGAAGTTCGCGGTAATGCCTGATCTGGTTTCATTGCTCATGCCGCGCACATTGAATGCAACGCCGCAGTTTTCACATAGGGCCGGTCTGAAGGTTATAACCTCATTTTTCCAGGCATCTTCAGGCCTGAAAGGATGAGAGTTGACCATATCTCTGTGATCGCAACCCTCGACAAAGTGGGTACTGCCACATACAGGGCAGCATAAGTGTTCCTCGTATTTGATGAAAGAAGACATTACGGCATCTCGGGAGCCCTGAGCGTACGCAGGTACAACATAATTTAGAGCTCAACTACAAAACTGATAAGAAAACAGACGTCAGGCTGAGCCAGCCTGCAGTTATACATATAAACTGGTGTATTAGCAGGTGTGCTGTTCAGGAGTGCTGACACCATTGGGCCTGATGCAGCCTGTAATGCAGCTCATTGAACAATACGTTATGTTTTAACGCCCAGTATTAAGCCCAATGTAAATTTGGTGTCATGCTACTACGCATAAATATGAGATTAACGCATGAGTGAGCAAACTTCAGCATTATACACTCATAAGTGCAGAGACTGCCTTACTTTAACGCACGTAAATCCATTGTCTGACATACAGCTATTCCGTACATTTATCGAGATCAGACAGGGCGTATGAACGTATACATCTACAATTGCTTATGTAAAACCTGTTGACCGTGTCAAACTTTCCGTTACAAGCAAACAAACTGTACAAAGCTAAAATGAGCGTGAAAGTGACCATAGTAAAACTGCATTAATTAATGAATTTAAATACGTACATGACAATATTAATCCATCAATGAAAGTCCTGCCTTAATGGCTTCCAGTGCAATCTATGCCTGGCATGCCCTGTAAGTTCAATGCAATGCAAGGCAGTTATATGTGAAGCAGGGCAGTGTAACAATATCAAGTCAACAGCATGGTTAAGGCAAAAAAACATTACAAAAAGTTTTACAATGCATCATCAGGCTAACTTGGAACCAATGCATATTGTGCTCAGATGAATTGTTATTTTTGCCATTAGATCATGACCAGGGAAAGGAGATCAAGGAAGTGCTTATGCAGGGTGTGTTTCAGCCCACGCCTTGACTGCAGCGAGTAATGGAGAGCATAGACCGATTAATAAAAGGAAATGCAGGGCAGTGCAGGGCTGGACATGGTGGCAGTATTGTGACCGAAAGGTTGCGTAGACACGGCACAACAGGTATGAAGTACTTTCGAGGGTATGTTGACCGTCCAGCTGTGCTGGACGGTCAAGTGGTGGTGTACAGCTGCACTGCCTCCTGAGTGCATGGGCGTTGCAGCGTGTAACAATATCAGGCAGGTTTACTCGTGGTCTGGCAGATAGAGCAGCTCGTCAAAGGTGCAGCCAATTTTCTGGAGAGTATCGGCAATCTCGTTTTTAAACAGAGGTGACTGAACACCAAGAATGAGCAGTGGGATATGTCTGCCTTTGAGGTACTCCATGGCATAGTGCACAGGGCAGGTAGAGCTGTCAGGGAGCATAAATAGGTAGCCATCCTGCTCAGCTGATGAGTTGACCAGAGTTAAATTGAGTCTGGACAGATCGGTGGTTACAGCATCAATGATGTTGAAGGTGTAAAAACCGGTGCCGTAAATGACAATTTCACTGTCTGACTGGCTGTAATGGCTGATGCGCTCGTTGAGGAATGCAGATGCCTTGTCTGAAAAGGAGTGGCTGTTTTTAATAAGCTCACGGTTGCGTTCCTGCTCAGCGGCAAAGTCTTCAGGGCTGCGCTGAGGTCGGGCTGCAAAATCGGCACTGAGCTCAGGCTCATCAATAAGGTCAGTCTCCTTGCGCAATACATACACAATATAGCCATTCTCTGGCTTCTTGTAGTGCTCAAGCAGCTGGAAGCCGCTGTGCTGGGCAAAGTAGCTGTAGACATTGATGCCAAGATGATTGCACTGCAGAGCATGCATGACATGCAGCGGAACTGAAGTCAGGACCAGCATGCCGCCCTTTTTGATAACAGCATTAATGGCCTTCATGAAGCCCAGTGGATCCGGGATCATCTGAAGCACATCCTTGGCGCAGACCACGTCATAAAGACCGCTGCTGCCACCACCATTACGAGCTGTAAAAACAGGATCATGCTCTGGGAAGAAGCCGTTGACTACCTTGATGCTCTTGAGGCTGTCATCAAGATCATCGGTCTTGCTGCTTGGATCAATAAGGGTGAGGTCAGTATATCCGTCGCTGGCCAGTTCCCTCAGCAGATATCCGTCATAGCCGCCAATTTCCAGAATTTTGTCAGACTTGCTCTTCAGGTGCTTTCTGACTTCATTCATGTAAGTCTGATAGTTGGCAGCACCCATGGAGGTTGCCTTGATGAACTGATAGTTGCGGTTGATAGTGGCGCGGCTCTGGGCATCAATGCTCTTTAGATTGAAAGAAATGCCACAATTTTCACACAGAACAGGGGTAAATCTCAGCACCGCCTGCTGTGATATCTCTTCAGCTTTCATTGGCAGAGCCTGGATGATTTCCTTATGCTCTGAGCCAATGGAGTAATTCCTTGACTGACAGACAGGACAGCATTCCTGGCTGGTATAGGTAATAAAACTGTCTGAGGCGGTGCTCATAATAACTCCTGATAGATATTCTGATAAGAAAAGCTGCGGCGGCCGGATTAGAGGTGTTTAGCATGCCGCTGTGTTACAGCGCCGTCCGCTAGATAAACTGCTGCCGCCATTAAGGCAGCTCCCGTCACATGCACCGCTGCCGTTACTGTAGCAGCAGCTGTCGCACTCAACGCTGCTGCAGCGCTTATCCTGAACTGCTCATCTGTAATGAGGGAAATGAAAGTCAGCACATAAATAAGGCCGATATATGACAAGCGGTCTATTTTACGGTGCGCAGTACATTGTATCTGAGGAATTTTACCCTTTTTTAGCTCAAACGCTACTTAATAAAGCATCAGTCTGGCTGACTTGACTTCCAGATAAGTACGCAAAACAGATATCATGCAGCTCAAACGGGCAAAATAAGCCATTTGTACGTGTGCTCCACCCTCTGCATGCGTTCGTAAGTGATCAGACAAGAGAGAGAAAGACTGCCGAACAGTCATTGTTTTGCAGCGAATCACATTTATGTTCTACGATGGAGTGACAGATTGCAGTGTGCACAAACAGCAAGGTCCGGCTGCTGACAGCCGTGCAAACTGTCAGCAATACCGGACCTTAAAAACGCAGAACGCCCGGACGAACCGGGCAACGTAACGTTTACTGTGAACTTTGTACCAATTATGCGTATCTCTGCATGTTTATGACTGTCAGAACCTGTGAACATGTCTCCTTTGAAGCTGACACGCATTTACCTTTGTGAGCTGACCGGGATAAAACTCCAGTCATATGACACTTTCAGCAGATGCTGTAAAACCGCTGTTAAGCAGGCAAGGTGTCAAGTGCAGGCCGGTTCATAACAAGCTCCTGAATTAAGCCTCCTGTGGCAAAGATAAGTTATGGCATGTGATTGTCTTGAGTGCTGAATACGCTCTACAAAGCGATACAGACAGCATATTAAAACCTGAATGCATTCTCATGTGGCCTTCATGTAGCCGGGGTTTGATCAGACATGATTACCATCTTCAATAGTAAGCCACAGCCCTATGGATAACTGCGGCACTGTATGGTTTGACAGGCCCGACTGTATTGGGAGAGTCCTTATCTGTGCCGGATAAGGAGCAGCCATAACCTGTCAAATTCTATTAGCCAGACTGCAGGGCAAAATGCATCCTGTGGCAATTCAAGGCCCTCATTGCAGCACGTCAGGCATTGTGAAAGGGGCGGCCGCCATGCGGCCTGATACAAACAGGGGTGCGCCAGATGCGCACTGTGCAGGCAGGAACACTGCCTGGGCCTGAAAGCGATGCCTGAATTTGCTGGATTTGGCACCGCTTTCATGGCTCTGCTGGTCAGGAATACTGTGCATATTCCTGATTTGGGCAGGGCCCAAAACCGTACTTGTGCACCAGTAGCAAAGTCTGAAAAACAATTGAGGGATCAGCTGCATCATCTGCCACTCAGTTAAAACCGACAATGCTGATTGCGTGGACTTATGGCTGATGGCTAATTGCTGATGTCGTGTTACGAACAGACAACATGTCATCTCTGGTATTGAAAAAGATGAGATGCAAGGTGCTCAAAAAATCTTGCCCTTAAGGGGCAGGGCTCTTGACAGAGGTTTGCTCACCAGAGCCGTTTAAAAAATGTTTCTTATGCCAGCTATAATGATTATCAGAGTCATTGCTGCCGGCTGTTAGCTGTTGCCATGTGCCGAAGGCTGGTGCGCTGCTGGGAGCAAGTGATGTTCCCTTGCTATAACGCCGCTATAACGCCTGCGAAAGCTTCATGATTTGCCAGGCTGAACGTTCACACCTGATTGATAATGTCCAGTATTTGAAGGGTAGTGGAGCTGCCTCTGCCAGGCTGTGTCGAAAGCTGAGACGGTCTCATATCCATGGCTATGTCAAGGGATGGGGCCGACTCATATCCATGGCCATGTCAGGGGATGGGGCCGACTCATATCCACGGCTATGTCAGGGGATGGGGGCCTGCTTATATCCAGGGATAAGAATGGCTCATTTCCATGGCTGTGTCCGGGGGCATGGATATAGCCCCAGACTGAGTACCTGTTCCAGCGGTATACGACCTCTTCTTTCTGGTCGTGACAGTGTGGGCAGCTCCTGATGATTTTAGCCCCAGACCTTCTGGGCAAGATCAATTACAAGGTCAATTTTGGCCCACTGTTCAGCTTCGCTAAGCTCATTGCCTTCCTCGGTTGAGGCAAATCCGCACTGAGTAGATACGCAAAGATTATCAAGAGGGAAGTACTTAGCTGCTTCACGGACACGACTTTCAAGCTCATTGATGTTCTCAAGCTCAGGCTTCTTGGAAGTGATAATGCCCAGCACAACTTTCCTGTTTTGAGGGATGAACTTGAGGGCCTCGAAGGTACCGGAGCGGTCGTCATCGTACTCAAGGTAGAATGCATCAACATTTTCGTGGGCAAAGACGACATTGGCTACACGGTCATATGCACCGCTTGAGAAGTAGTGGGAACGGTAGTTACCACGGCAGATGTGGGTGCAGATAGCCAGATCATCAGGCTTGTCCTTAATGGCGGCATTGTTGGCCTTAAGGTACAGGGCAGCCAGACGATCCACGTCTATGCCACTCTTTTCGACCAGTTCCTTGTCACAAAGAACCGACCAGGTACAGTCATCAAACTGAATGGAACGACAACCGGCAAAGTAGAGGTCCTTGATTACCTGACGATAGGCGGCGCCCAGATCTTCAATTAAGGCATCTTCGTTTTCGTAATGTTCCTGCCATGAGGTAGCAAATTCGCTGTTGCGTACATTGAGGAAGGTAGCAAGAGTCTGGGCTGGTGCCGGAATAGTCTGACGTGCTACCAGGCCATAGCCTTTGCTTTCAAACTGCTTTACAAATTTGAAATGCTCTACAAAAGGATGGTTTTCACCGGTAATTTTGCCAGTAATAACAGCTGTCTCAGCACGGGTATCAATGCCTACGAAACCATAACCACGTTCACGACTGGCTTTGGCTACACCCTGAAGTCCCCACATAAAATCAAGATGCCACCAGCTGCGACGGAACTCACCGTCGGTAATAACGCGTAGACCATGTCTGATCTGCTTGCTGATAAGATCGGTGATGCACTCATCTTCAACCTGCTTTAAACCTGCATCATCAAGCAGGCCCTGACGGTGCAGGTTACGTGCATTCTTAAGCTTGTCAGGACGGAGGAAAGAACCGACTATATCAGCGCGAAAAGGGGCATTTTGCGGGATGGTGAAAGCCATGATAATTCTCCAGAAGTACCTTATTACAGGAAGCATTACAGTGAGGGTACTGTTCACTGCAAAGTCTGAGCACTGTGCTCAGTCAGTACCAGGAGGCTCCATATTTCTGCGCCTGTGGCATGTAATGTGAGTCTGCCTTGTCTGCTTTGTAATTTAAAAGTCCAGTATCAGTCCGGCTTTATTACCTGTCCTGCTGTTTGTCTGATGTATGGGCAAGTGCATTTATATGGTCGCTGCCGTGTTAAATAAGAGGCTATCCCATGCTCAGCGGCTATCTGAGTGTCGGGTCGAATTTAATCATTTTCGTCAGACCATAACTTTAATGCATATCCCTCATTGTGATCAGTAAACTGCCGGCGGTTCCGGACTTTGATTATGTGTCAGAGGCAGTTGTCATCGGGTAAGCCCTGGCTCTGTTCATGGTCAGCCTGTTGTTAATCAGACTGGGTGAGCGGTCGTTACTGCCGATTGCTGCGGGATTTGTGAGCCTCAGGTGGCTCGCTGTCTCTGCGTGGCTTTAAGATTACGTTGACTCAGGCTCATAGTCTAATACTAATTATTCATGCCCCGTTATAGCCTTAAGTTATACCTCTCTAAATGCCCATAAATTACAGGAAAATCACAACTAAGCCCTGGCAAATCTGTACTGCAAATACCTCCGGAAAGTACTTTTTGCACCCCTAAATTAATCCCCAAAACAGTGCAAACCATGGCGCCGGGCAACATAATAATTCACTGAAAATGCGATGAATATCAGCGTTTCAGCAAGAATCACAACCAACAGTCAATAATTCAATAGTACTTTTTATTTACATATGGCAGCTCAACCATAGCTCCTTTCCGATAGAACTTAGTGCCTCTGCCCTGAGCTCAGCCCTCGTAGCAGTCAACTGCCTAATGTATTGTCCATCGCTCTGCCGTAACACCATTCATGTGCAATGTCAGGCGGAGCCATTAAGACAGGAGACGGCAGGGCAAGAGCGGCCATCAGCGAAAACTTACGAACGTATACCTGTTGCACTGTTTATTGTTTTATAAAGTATAGAGACGAGTCATGAGTTGTCTGCCAGTCGGGGCAATATATCAATCTATTGTCTTTTACAGAGTATTATAAAGTGCAGCTATAATCAGGTGACAGAAAGGTGGTCTCACAAAGTGCGCATCTAATGAGTTTGAAACTGTTTTAGAAAGTGTTATTTTACTGCGCATACCAGATTTGTACTGCCAACAAAATGTATGTCAGTTCAGGCGTTGACAGCGCTGTCAGAGCTGTAAGCGCAGTCATAAGAGAGTGCATTCAGGAGTGGAAAGCGGAGGCGGGGAAACAACAGATAATGAGGAAGCTGTGAACAGAACTGCTCAGAGTAATATGCCTGACATAAGATGCCGGCTCGGCATTACAGGGCTTGCTGGTAATGCTGACTAAAACATAAAGTGAAGTGAAAAGCAAATACGTGCACTGATACAAAGTAACATTAGAGCGAGCAGCTCCGGGCATCCAATTATGCGGTGATGGTTCTGCAATATAAAGTTAATTGTGCAGCAGATGTGTGCAGTGATGCACAGTAACATCAACGGCAGAGCGGCTTCAAGGTGCCCGTTATGCGCAGATGGTGCTGCAGGCTGTTATTGATTGCTTTTCTGGTCTTCGATGATGATGGCATCGGGATGGATAAATTCAAGAACATAGTCCTTGAGAAGCTCAAGGTATCGGGATGCAAGTGTGCTTAACTTCTGACTCTTGCGGTATACCGATATCAGCTCCATGTTTTCGTCAGACTCAAGAGGGACAGAGACAATCTGATCGCCATTAAGATCGCTGCTGAGAATTCCTGAAGCAATGGTATAGCCCTGCAGGCCTATGAGCAGGTTAAAAAGAGTGGCGCGATCGGTAACTACAATATTCTTGGGCACTATTTCGGTAGAGTGCAGCTCTTCAGAATAGTAGAAGCTGTTGTTGGTTCCCTGGTCGTAGGTCAGGCGAGGAAAATCGACCAGATCTCCAAGGGTTACTGAACTGCGCTCTGCAAGTGGATGGGTGCGGCATACAAAAACATGAGGGCGGGCCATAAAAAGGCCTTTGAAAGCGAGATCCTTGCTGCGCAGTATGTTCTTGATTACCTCACGGTTATAGTTGGACAGGTAGATAATGCCCAGCTCCGAACGGCCGGTTAAGACATCCTCGATAATGTCACAGGTGCGTGACTCGCGCAGGGAAAACTCATACTCATCCTTGTTGTATTCATTGACCAGACGGACAAAGGCATTAACTACAAAGGCATAGTGATGGGAGGATACTGACAGTACCCGTCTGACTTTGTGTCCCCTGCTGTAATGGGCCAGCAGCACATCGGCCTGCTCAATGACCTGCTTTGCATATGACAGAAAACGGTAACCTTCATCTGTAAGGTCCACTCCAGTAGACTTGCGCCTGAAAATGATGATACCCATCTCATCTTCAAGAGATGAAATGGCCTTTGAAAGACTTGGCTGCGAAATATACAGAGAGGCAGCCGCTTTCTGCAAAGATGAATGATGTGCTACCGCAATCAGATAGCGCAGCTGAGTCAGGGTCATAAAACTCTCCCGGAGCAGGCCACGAGCCTGAAATTATCCACTTGCCTGGTCCATAGTATAAGCCACTGTTCACAATAGCTCACAGGCGTCCTGTATAGCTCTGTCAGCCCGAGTGAGCCATATCGGCCCGACATGCAGATGCCGTGCTGCAGCAATGGCCTGCAACTTCGTCTTTTGAGTAGAGAGTGACTTGCAGGGACTCACATGGTTACTGGATGCCACAGGTGGCGAACAGTGGCTTTATTGTTTGTTATAAGGCGCATGAGTATAGCATGCACATCAGCTCCGCCTTTGTCTGCCCTGATAAAGCGCTTTGTCAGCACAGTGGCCTCACAGCTGCCGCATGTGTGGCATTGCCGTTTGTGTTGATTGGCACGGGGATGGACTTGTGCTGCAGAGCACGAAGATGACCTTGTGCTGCAAGGTACGGGGATGGACTTGTGCTGCAAGGTACGGGGATGGACTTATGCTGTCACGCGGTCACCTCAATAGTACTTAAATCCTCTTGAAGTACCAGTGAGGCGTGCTGCTGGAGTACTCATCTGGAGCGGAGACAAGCCTGGCTCCCGGGGCCAGTCTGCACGTCCGTGCTGGATATCTTCTTGATTAATGACCTTTAGCATCCTTTGTGCGGGTTAGCCGTATGTACCAGGGGCCTTCATCCGGTTCAGGTCGTGACCAGAGCTGTGCCTTTGTGGCAGCCGGAAGCAAGATCAGAATTTTCAGATGCAAAAAGGCCCCGTACTGTGTTGTTGGGCAGTGCGGGGCCTTGAGTTAGTAAGACTGCCTCAGTGCTTTTCAGATTACTCTGAGCGGCCCTGAGACGGTCTTTGGCGAGTATGTTAACTATACTGGCATACTGGTGGTTACCTTAAAGTAAGACAGAGAGTCACGCAGGTTGTGGAGAGCCTCCACAGTTTTGTCGATAATTTCCTGAGTGTCCTGAGTGTCCTTGTTGGCATCCTTGGCCAGATCGGAGATATCGTGGATATGTTGAGAGATTTCGTTGGTAGCGGTAGTCTGCTCTTCAGCTGCGGCTGCAATCTGAGCAATCTGAAGATTTACCTGCTCAACATGATTGATCATATCGTGCATGGTGCCCTCAACCTGGGAAGTGTCCTGGCTGGTGGCCTCCATGGTGGCTACTGACTGGTTGATGGACTCAGCTGCTGTAGCTGCATCTTTCTGAATGTCTGCGACCATGCCGGCAATTTCCTTGGTTGAATCAGAGGTGCGACTGGCAAGGGCACGAACTTCGTCAGCTACCACGGCAAAGCCACGACCAGCCTCACCAGCACGGGCAGCCTCAATTGCTGCATTAAGGGCCAGAAGATTGGTCTGAGCTGCAATTTCCTCAATGGTATTAACAATAGAGTTAATGTCCAGAGAGCGCTTTGCTACCTTTTCTACAGCCTGGGAGTTGGACTGAATTTCATTGCTCTGGTCACGAATAGCTTCGATGGTCTTCTGAATGCGGGCTACACCCTCAGAAATAATATCCTTTGTTGTACTGGACTGGCTGGACACATCCTCGCAGTTCTTGGCAATATCCCTGGTAGTAGAGAGCATCTGCTGTGAGGCAGCTGATACAGTAACTGATTTGTCTTCGCAGTCGTTTACCTTAATGGCGATATTGCCAGACATTGCAATAACCTCATTGAGGGTCTTTTCCGTCAGCAGAGAGTTTTCCTTAACCTCAAGCAGTGCCTTGTTCATATTGTCACGAACAATGCGGATCTTGTCGATGATGGTGCCAAAGTCATCGTTGTAGTACTCGGCAATACGGAAAGAGAAGTCGCCCTCACACATCTTGTCAAGGAAGTGACCCTGACGGGTAATACAGCGGGTAATATAAGAAACAATGGCAAGGGAAAGAGCCGCACCAATTATTACTGAAAGGGCAGCCACCGCAAGAGAGTAGTAGGCCATGCGCATATCAGAGCCTTCACTGGCAAGCTGGATAACCAGCAGATCCTGCATTCGAATAGATTCAGTACAGGTTTCATACATGTCTATGATAACTGGACGCAGGGAATTCAGATAGTTGCCAAGTCCGCGAATACGGTCGTTTCTGATGACATTAAGGTTGTCCTCATATACCTTGATCAAAGACAGGGACTTGTCCTTAAGCTCCTGAATCCTGGCTACATATTCAGGTGCAGACTGCAGATCGCCGATACGCTGCGGATTCATCACTTTTGAGGCTTCCGTAACGGCATCGATAATCTGATTGGTCCTGCTCTGGAAGTCCTGAAAGTTACCAGGCGCTCCCTTTGCTCCTGACAGATAGCTCAGAGTAATGTTGTCAAGGTCACGCAGGTGATTTTGCAGATTGGTTACGCGAACGGCAGAACGGTTAAGAATAACTGAAAGATCGGTTGCAGCTCTGACACTGTTCAGAGTTGCAAAATATGACATTACCGCAACCAGTATTGTCATTGATATTAAGGAAACAGACAAAACTGTCAGCTTGATTTTGCTGCTCAGGTTGAAAAAACAGCTAAACATACTCAGCCTCATTACAAACTTTAAAACTCGCCTGCTGCCTGAAAATCTGTCCCGGAACCTGTCAGCACTGTCAAAGCCTTACAGTTCCACGCGTTAACAACTCCAGATTTACAAAGCAGCCAAAATTATGGTGTCAGCTCGCCTCAGGTTATGGCCATGCTGCATGTACCCTCTACATGTCCACCGGTACCCGCCACATCTCTGCACGCACCAGCCATATAGCAGGTAGTACGCTCCATACGTCTGCAGGTACTGGCCACATAGCAGGCAGTACGCGCCATACGTCTGCAGGCACTGGCCACATGGCAGGCAGTACGCGCCATACGTCTGCAGGCACTGGCCACATGGCAGGCAGTACACGCCATACGTCTGCAGGCACAGCCACATGTCTGACGGTACCAGCCAGAGGACTGGCAATGCCAGCACAGGCAATCGCTTCCCTGGACAACAGGTCCTGAATGTATGGGCAGGCACCTGAGAGAACCGGTCACAGTCAGTCCAGGGCAGTCCCTGCGATTGCTTTAGTGCCTCCATATTCTTGCAAGGCAGATGCACACTCCATTTGATCATCACTCAGACTGATTAATGCCTGGAGGGATGTTCTCAACCCGGGTTACCCATACTGCGTCAACTCTGCCTCTAGCCAACCTGGACAAATACCGGCAAAAGTGCCGGAACATATACCAGGGTTCAAGAAAAAGACAGCATTGCTCTGTCCACATTGCGCACACGTTGCTCTAAACGTCCACCTTTCTGCTCAAACCAAAAAAGTAGAGTTTGAATGACAGAAAAAAGGGCGTAGAGGTTACTGCGAACGCTGGGATCGCATTGATGTTTTCGGGGAAAAGACGGAAATGATCAGAACTAAGGAATGATAAAAAGATGGAGCTGGCGCTTTCCTCAGAATATGTACAGGTATATGCAGCGATGTATTGCTGACCAAATACACAATGATGTTACCAGTGATCAGGTGCTCCTGACTGGTATGTACACTCCCTGTGCGACCATGGGACATTGTTCACTATTAGTGGCCGCAGAACTGCCTTTATACAGGTGGTACCATCGCCTGGTCTCAATGAAACAGCCGACAAGACCTCCTGCACAGCAAAGATCAGTTAAAGCATGCCACATGTGAGACAGTCGCAACGGCACAGGCGCGTGCTCAGAGCGTACTTGATGTGATTCTCATTATCTGCAGGGCTTATTCTGTTCGCAGGAGTCACAACCCATGAAAAGCAGAACCACAGCTATCTTCCGTCAGTAGACATTTACCTGCACAGCCATAATAACAGACACTGGCATCTGCAGCACTCTAATCATTCAGCCTGAGCTTTTATGTACAGGCTGGCTCTGTCAGCAGGTAATAGATGTCAGAGAATCACTGGCCTGCATCATAGCCAATAGCTCAATCACTGGCCAGATCCAGTTGGGATTTTGTATCAATGTTCCCGATCAGACATGACATTTTGTGAGCTCCATTACAGTTTCCGACGCAACAGTTCCCACTCCTGCTGACTCTCCCGTCAAGGTTGCCTTATTCGACGAGGCAAACTGACACCTCATAACCAATAACCATGCTGCATAAGCATGGACATAACTCATCAGCTGTTGCTGCCGTGACAAAAACAAAGCATCAATACAGGACGGAATGTACGAGTAGTCGCTGCAGTCTGTAAGCAGACAGGCGAACACATTCAGCCTGAGTGTGAATGGACATTCATCATACTGATATGAGCGTATTAGCATCAGATAGAGATAATTGAAACTCAGATTGCCTGGCCTCGGGCAGCAACATTGGGAATGTTTTACGGCCGCATGCCACGGCAGCAAGAGCCACATGATATGGTATCAGGAGGGTCGTACCTGCAAGGGCGTACAACTGTCCGGCCAAAGCAGCGAGAAAAGCATTATGCGAGGTATGAGGTATAAGGCTGAGCATCCTCCTCAGATCAATCAGCCTGGGCTAATGCGGCAGCATGTGCATGCAGTGAGTTGTCAGGAAGGCAGTAAGGCAGACTGGTTATGGCAGATATGTCTGCGCGTGAAACAGCAATGAACCAGGGAAATGTGCAAGGGCTATGTGCCAGAACAGGCAAGACTGAATTAGTGGGAGCAATGCTCTGTCAGCGCTGGCTGTGAATCGGGGAAGAAGGGAAGATATGATGCCGACGCCTGGGGCTAATATTGGGTTGAATCCTGGTAACGACTGTAGTTCTTTAATATGATTATTTTAGTAAGTTGCGGGGATATGCTCTTATTTCTGTAAATCTTATCGAGCTCATCAATGTAAATTAAGTCCTGGACAGTAAGTGTTTCGTTATATAACGATGCAACACATTGATACATATATGGTTATATACAGATGATTGGGCAAAATTTGTGAAATTTACTGTTTCATAGATACATAAAATGGTTTTTGTCGAAGTTGTATGACAGGAAATTTTCAGCCATCCAACCAGTCATTTGTGTTCTACAAATTTTCTGTTACATTGGTATATGTCGTTGTATTTTGGAAGGGCTAAAACTATAATTAGTTACCACTACCATACATGTGTGCTGCTTTTTTGTGCAAAGTTTTGCTGCAACAAAATGCAAAAATGCGACATTCCACTGCAAAAGTACTGCAAAATGCTCTTACTATGAATTTTTTATAAAGCCCATATCCAGGCAATGTACAGATGGTTATCAATGGCTTACCTGCAATTTGTTTCAGTAAATATTGAAATTTTGCAATGAACCAAATGCAAAAAATGCATTCATTTTCACTATTTTAGCCCGCATAATTTTCTGAACACAAATCAGCCCTGAATGCAAGCATCCTAAGATGTTGACAACTGTGAATTTATAAGATTTTTACATCGTCAATCGGCGTATCGGTGGTATTTGGGATCTTTTACATGACGTACAAGTAAAAAAATGTAAACAAAAATTTTTACGAAAATTTTCTTCAAAAGCCCCATTCCTACGCCCGGTCTCGCGATATACGTTCAAATTTGAAGCAAATGTAAGTTAAAAATATCCAGAAAAGTGCATTTCTCGCGCTATAATAGCTCAACATATTTGTTGGTTTCACTATATCTCATAACGGAGGTTCAAACAGAAGTGAGCGATATTGATTTTTCCCACGAGGCAAAGGTTTTCAAGGCTTTTAGCGATCCAAACCGTCTGCATATTCTTCATGCTCTTAAGAAGGGTGACATTTGCGGCAGTAACCTGCTCAAGGAACTCAACATCAGTCAGCCAACTCTTTCCCACCACATGAAGATTCTGTGCGAGGCTCGTATCGTGAAAGGCCGTAAGCAGGGCAAGTGGGTTTACTACTCATACGACCGTACCGGAGTTAAACTCTGCCAGGACAGCCTCAACGAGTTTACTTCCATTATGGACGAGTTTGAGTCTCAGTCTCGCGACTGATGTTAACGGCCTTTCAGACCATCATGAGCTTCCATATCTGGAAGCCTGAGGACTGAAAGTAACCGCAGCACAAATCTTACATGCAAATGTATGCTTTGTCTTCTTATCTAAAGGCAGTTTGACTGCCATAATCAAACAATCAGAGGAGTTGAGTCATATAGACTCAGCTCCACCTTAGGCAGTCCGTAAGGTCATGCTCAGAGGTCAAAGAAAAGATTGTAGATGTATCCGCTGCCACACTGCATTGTCAGTGAACTTTGGCAACGGCGGTGCCACCTTTCCTATGCACCTTAAGGGTGGCTTGATCAAACATTCATACATTGTAGTTTATTGTTATAAGCATTCATTACATGTACACCGGCACTGGTCCAATGCCGGATTTCCCCATTTTGTCTTCATATTCCTCTGGCATCCCGTCCCGTTCCGGCTTACGCCACAGCTTCCTCTCTTTCGGGCACCGCCACGAATATGCATCTCCTGCACATTCATCCTCCAGCTTCACATTTCTCTTCTCATTTGTTATTCATCATTACCAGTTTCACTGAACATTTATAAATTTATATTTACGAACAATGTTCGCAGCATGTTAATTTGCCTGTACATATCAATAGATATAGATAGATGCAGTTGCCGCTACAACATCTGCTCTTACGAAGTTGAGATGCATTTCCTTTAACCCCGTGTTACATGCTGAACTGATACTGATGCATATGCAGGTGCAGGTGCAAATGCAGATGCTTCAGCCTTATTCCTGGAGTGCCTGTAGTGAAACTGTCAGGACGGCGGCCAGTCAATAAGCCCGAGCAGGTATATTTTGACTGTTTATCACGCAAAAAGGCCATTTGCAGGGTGATGATCGCCAAACAATGGTGTACTATGAGGCGTCTTTTTTGATCACACGGAAAAGTTATGTCCATACATGAGCCTAATCTGACTTCTCAGGACTTTGAGGACGCTCAGAACAAGTCATCTCCTGAAGGCCACAAAAGCAGTGGTTCCATAGTTTCCCGTATCTCCAGAGCCCCAGGTGCGCGACCTGTGAGCAGTGATACGTGCACAACTGTATCTGCAGACAGCAGTGATACAACCAGTGCCCGTTCAGGCACCGGCCACGGCGCCAACATCCCTTCAGGTACCGCTGCCGACGCCAGCGCCAATGTCAGCGGAGATACTCCGTCAGCTGTATCGATTGGCTCTGCTGCTGGTGCCGAGGGTGAAGATCTGCAGAAGATGGAGCAAAATGCTGCTCTGCTGGGAAAGGCCATGGAGGGCATGCTCAAGGATGCCTTTGCTGAGGCTGTGGTTAATGCAGCTCTTGGAGATGGTGGCGGTGA
Organism: Anaerobiospirillum sp. NML120511; assembly: GCF_023050955.1. Classification (NCBI taxonomy): domain Bacteria; kingdom Pseudomonadati; phylum Pseudomonadota; class Gammaproteobacteria; order Aeromonadales; family Succinivibrionaceae; genus Anaerobiospirillum; species Anaerobiospirillum sp. NML120511. Next base: position 46,757 of record NZ_JALKIK010000014.1, on the reverse strand, counting down.
GAGTCTGACTGGAAATGTCCAGGCCCGTCTGCAGGCTCTGCTCAGCGGCAATCCTTACCCTGGCAAGCCGGATCATGGCAACAATACTACCGAAGGCACTGACAGCGCAGCCGTCCAGAGGACAAACGATGCTGGCGGTGCACAGTGTGCAGGGCAGTCAAAGGGCTCTGCTGATGCCTGTACCGGTTGTGATGCCCACATTGCAAAGTGCAGTGAGCAAAATCATGAGCATCAGGATGGTGAGGCTGAAGTCGTATCTGGAGATGATTTCGTTGAGAATCAGGACACAGCTGCAGTCATAAAGAAGAAGCTTCCGCAGCTGGAGCTTTATACCCGTGAACAGCTCAAGGCTGTGCGTGAGCATATTGAAAAGGTTTTTGGCCCAATCTATCTGCAGGTTGAAGATGCCGGCACCGAGCACATCCGCTGTGACATTGTGATCATCAAGGACAGCAAGGCACCTTCATCGGACAGCAGCTCCAGTGAGCCAGAGGGCAAGGACGAAACTTCAGCAGCAGATGGTTCTGCAACCAGATCACAAGGTCAGGCACAGGTCAGCAAAGATACTGATGCTGGTGACAGTCACTCTGGTGGGGTGCAGTATCTTGTTACCAAGGGCATGGGCGCTCATAAGATGCCTGTTCCTGAGGAATTTGCTGATCTCAGACTCAACCGCTGTGAGCTGTACATGGCTCTTCCTGGTTCATGGGATCTGGAAAAGGACAGCGAAGAAAGCACCTGGCCTATCAGCCTGCTAAATGTTCTGTCACGCCTGCCAGTAATGTATGATTCCTGGCTGGCCCAGGGACATCTGATTACCTTCCCTGAAGATGAAAACTATGCCCCGGGCACTTCCTTTGCCGGAGCCATCATCTTAAATCATGCTCCGGATATTAATAATGGCCATAAGCCGGCCCTTGATGAGGGAGCTGCCCTGCACCTTTCCCTGCCTGCAGCCAGCGATGGTTCATCAGGGGAGGACGAGGTGGTCAACTTCTATCAAGTTATTCCTCTGTATGCTGAGGAAATTGCCTATGCTGAAAGCTACAGCGCCCGCACCCTGATAAGACTGATGCCGCCGTCGAGTTATATTGCTGATGCCTCACGCCCGCTGACTCATCTGCGCCGCCCTAAGCGCTCTCAGGGCCCGCTCTGACACCTCAATGCTGCAGTCAGTCTCAATTAAGCCAGGTGACTCTATTTGTACTCAGACTTATTTCAGCCATGTTATTCAAGCCTGACTGCAACTTAAAGGCGCCATGGGGCTCAGTCCTGAAATAAGACTTAGTGAAGCCATGTGCCCCATTGTCGCAGGAGGACTCCAGTGAGCAGTGGGGGTGCTTTGGAGCTCCCAAGGTCACCGGCTGCAACCAGACATGCAACCTCGTCTGTTCTTAGCATATTTTCACAATGCAAAAGCGCAGGTTCTGTGCAGCCTGGTCCTGAAGCATGGTCCTGTGGCCGGATACTGGCTTCATAAGGGACATGTTCAGGGCCAGCTCAGGGTCTGTTCATGGCATATGTAAGCTTTCAGTAGCGCACGCGAACCATAAGCCGGGTTGCGGTGTTTCCCTTAGTTTCACTTCTCATTTGAGCTGCTTTTGCAGGTACTGGCAGGTAAGCCATGAGCATGTACTATCTTTATCACGATGTGAACATACCCGGGCCATTGCCTGTATGGCCTGAGCAGCCTGATAATCTTGATCTGATGACAGCCCGTTTTGACTGTCACGATGAGGCTGGATGGTACCGCACCACTGATGAGGACAGAATCGACAGGGTCAAAAAACGGATCTGGCGTCGCCGTATACTCTACACTTTCAGCAAACGCAGCTACCCTGAGGGCAGCACCCGACCATGCGGTATTGCACGACTTCCCTCAGTGAGCCTCCCAGACTATGCATGGAAACTTATCACTGATGAAGATCGCCTCAAAGCCCTGATTCCTTTTAAAAAGCAGTGGCGTGGCCGCAAGAATCTGCTGCAAAGAGAGGTAAGTGCTGTTTTTGAGCGCACCATGATGGCTGATATGCTCAGGGAAATGCGTATTGCCCGCCATATCAGAGTAAGGAGACATAATGCTCTGTGCCTGACAGGACAGTTTCATCGCAGCTACAGCACCTATATGACGCTCAATACATTCAGGCACAATACCCGTGACTGGTATGTCCGTCCGCTGCGTTACGGCCATATGACTCCTGTACTAAAGGGTACCTCATGGGAAGAGCTAAGCAGTGACCATACTGAGCTGCTCTTTGCAGCGCTCAGATATACCAGCCTCAGTCAGACCCTGGAAGATGCTACCGATCTCAAGATCAATTACAGTCAGCTAAAAGACTTTGTAATGCGTAATTACCGTATTGACCTCACCATACCGCAGCTGCGCGCAGTCATGGCCCGCTACCGCTGGGCACGCCGCAAAGAGCTGATGCAACTGGCACATTCATATCTGAACAATATCCGCCGTCGCAAATCACGTCAGATCAGGGTTCTGCGCTATACAGGCAAGGGCTTTAAGTACTCTGTGCTCAGCAAAAAACCGCGTGCCACTTTCAACTGGTAAACAAAAGGCTCCTGAAGGATATCCTCAGGAGCCTTTTTGTTGCAGGTCTTTCAGACATTTAGCTACGACAGCTATTTGAGCAGCCATCTCCCTGGCTATAGCACTGGCCTGGCCATGGTCATAGCGTCTTACTATGGCAATGTCGCTCGCTGCAGCTTTGATATCAGCCGCAGCAGCATGCGCCGGTGCCGTCAAAGCAAACGCCTGACCACCGACCTCCCTTGCTGCAGATGCTGCAGAGGGACATGACCTTATGGCATCTGCCAGCCAGTGGCTGCCCGGCTGTCCTATTGTCACAGAGCACATGTCGTTACTGCACTGCCTGCCAGGCAAGGCCAGCCGTCAGATGATTAGATGGCAGATCATGGGCAGCACAGGTCTACTTGACATTACATCGGGCGGTGCCAGGCAGCACAGGTCCTTTTGCCATTACATCGGGCGGTGCCAGGCAGCACAGGTCCTTTGGCTATTGCATCAGGTGGGGCCTGTGCAGCCAGGGGATAAGATGCAGTGCCTGTTTATTCCTGCCTGTCGCTTAAAAACACAGTAGGAACGGAGCGGCGGAATGTGCCGAAGGATGGCTTGATTCCGTACTTGCTGAATACGGCAAGAGCGTTGGACAGAATGGAAAGCAGATCCCAGGAGATGAAGTCGATGTAGTAGAAGTGTGATCCTACGGCCTGACCGGTTACCACTCCCAGCTGTGCATCCTGAGAGCCATTAATGGCATCATGAATCTGACCAATGAGGTCATCAAAGCTTACTTTGGCATTAATACCGAATACCGAAGCAGCTTCAACTGCCAGATAACCGGCCACTGAGCCATTCTGATGGAGCTCATCAGTCATCTTGTAGCTGTTGCCACTGAACTCATTGATAAGCTGGAAGGTACGGCTGCTGCCGGTCTTGATATCGGTACGATCAGCAAGGACATTTACGGCAGGGACAGCATCACCTGAGCCTGAAGAGGCGGCTGCAGCGCTTTCAGGGCTGTCCTCATGAGCAGCTGCTGCTGTTGCCGGAGCCACGTTGCGATCAGCAGTGGCACTGGCTGAACAGCCACCGGCTGCTCCAGATGGAGGGGCAACACTGAAGTCATAGTCGCGGTATGAGGAAGTGAAGAGATCGTCTTCGCTCTGGTCGAGTCTGACACCGGCATTGACCAGCCACTGATACAGATCGGTCAGAGCCACAGCTTCACCCTGAGCATCATCAGGGGCCTTGTCATCATAAATGACGTCAAAGGTTACATGCTGAGTAAGGGATGCAAGCTCTCCAAGAGCTGCATAGGCAAGGCTCAGATAGAGGCTGTAGGCACTGTAAACGTTGGCTTCAAGCTGATCCTTGAGCTTGCTGCAGTACAGGTAGACATTATAGTCATTGTTGCGGCGGGCAATGTAGCAGCTGACATCCTCAAGACCTGCGCTGTCCTTGCCCTCATTGAGAGGAATACGCAGGCTCTCATCGCGCTGCTGACCAAGACGCAGCCTGATAAGCTGAGTAAGCTCACCAGGAGCATGCTCAATGAAATAGCGAATCTGCAGAGCACGGGCAATGCTGCCTACCGGCTTGATGGTAATGACAGGGTCTAATACCAGGGCTCCGGGCTCCTTTTCACAGGAAATGGAAAAAGAAACACGGGCAAAGGCAAAATTGAGCAGCTTTCTTACTCTGTCGTTAAGCTCGGAGCTGATGCCCTCCGGGCTTTCAAACTGCTGGCGGATATCGGTAAGCAGACGTGGCACTTCTTCGAGCAGATTGCGATAGCATTCCTGACAGCGCTCGGCAAAGTTGTGAGCAAAGACAGGAACCTGCAGAGTCTCCCGGCAGCTGTTGAGATACTGGGTGCATGGCTCTGTGTATTCCGGATCGGCTGAAGCCTTCTCCAGATAGCGCATGGCGCTCTCAGGCTGTCTGAGATAGTAGTAGCACATGCCCACGTGGTAGTTCCAGATAGGGGATTCGTAAAGAGTAATAGCATGACGCATCAGCAAATCAACGGCATTTTGCAGCAGCTCCTGATCTTTGCCCTCAGACTGCATGAAGTACCATGAGGCCAGCATACAGTCTTCTTCAGCAGTGCGGCTCTGAGGATCCCTGGCAGCAATTACTTCCATGTTTCGGACAAATTCAGCGTCGTATTCCTGATTCTCATCAACGTTAGTGTTGTTCTCATTGGCCATTACAGCAATCCTTCCTGTCTGTACGGGCAGTACGCTGCCCCTTCAATAACATATCTGCAGCCATGCAGGACATCAGCGGTTTTACAGAGTAAATCTCCAAAGCCCATGTCCGGCCAGACGGCAATCACCCCACCTGCTGTCGGAGTTTTCCAGCTGTCATCCTGTCAGCCATAAAGGCTGTGCATTCGGCCCCGACCAGTCTCCCTTAACATCAGGCAAAGGGGCGCAGCTCAATAACAGTCAGCTCAAAAGTCTGTATGAGCGTAACTGACAGGTTCATTGAGCTTAGCTCACAGGTTCATACAGCCGAAATCTGGATCTGATCATGTCAAGACTGACGCTGAGCTCCATGGCTGCTAAAGCAAAGTGTGGTGAGGCTAAATTGTAGCATGCACTGCAGTTAACCGCCTGAGACTGTATTGACCATGGCCAAAAATGTTCATGCGGCGTGCACAGAGCAGGTAAGACAGGCCATGGCATCCTTTGTTCAGACATGAAAAAAGCACCCTTAGCGGGTGCTTCTTATCAGCTGGTTTGAGTTTCAGCTTCAGACCGGGCTTTGCTGGTCCTCATTTTCTACTGTCTATCTCCAGGTCAAAGCCGCAATAAGTACGCAAGTGGTCTTCATCAGGTGAGCATATATAGTAATATGGTGGCCCTTCGCATGGAAACTCACCAAATTCGTCTTTGGGAGGCACTATGCCAAATACGAAGTCGCCCTTATGCCTGCCAACATATTTAACAGTTCTGCCAGTACCTGAAAATTGTTTCTCCAGCAACTCCTGGTAATAGCGCTTTGTATATTTGCCCATTAACCCTCCTTATCACCCCAGGCTTAGCTCATACTGCCTGTAATTAAGGAAAGTATCCTCAACTCCTGCTCCGGTCAAGGCGCTGTTTTGAATTTCTGTACCTGTATCACATCTGCCGGCTGTACCCTGTCAAAGGGCCACGAGGCAGCACGGCCACGTGAGAGCTTGCCAGAGCTCTTACCTGACCATTACATCATTATCAAATGCATCATCCTTTTCATCTCAAGGTGCAAGCACATCATGTCCATAAACGATGCCTGCTCACAGTTGTGCACCAACACATTGTCCTGAACCTGTTACGCTTTATAAAGCATAGAGTATGGCAGGCAAAATAAAGGCCGCTCAGTTTGCTCTGAACGGCCTGAAAATTCTTTGCTGCCTGTTTTGTGCAGTACCTGCAGCTGCATGCATAAAGATTTTATACAGCGTCTAAGCACCGCCTGTCAGATGCACATGAGCCGGTTATATCCGGCTGTGTCAGTAACTTTACTGTTTCAGTAACTTTACTGTGTCAGCGACTTTACAGTCAGGCACAGGCGCAATACAGCAACTGCCCCATGCGTCAGAGCGGTATTCCACCTTTACTGCGCGCTGCAATGCGGCTCGGCGGTTCCCCGGGCAGTGCAGGACCTGGTACAGGAGTATGCGTTTTGACAGCCCTGGTTTGCCTGTCTGTGACTTCAGTTAACTTTATGCATCCCGGGCTGGGACAAGTGCAGCGTGGCGGAGATTAGTGCTTGCGGTCGATGATTTCGAGCTTGTAGGAATTATGCTCTCCAAAACGGTCAATGCTGATGGTAAAGCGGATGTCACTGTGATCGGTAAGAGGCAGGATCTCACCGTCAGGGATATTGAGATTGCACTCGATAATGTTCATGGCCAGTATGTCTATCATGTCGAGCAGCTGGTGCACTTCCATATTGCAGTTGTGAATCTCAAGCTCAAGCCTGTCCAGTACCTCTAGACCAACAGTGTAGGCATTGATGCTGTTGCCCTCACCCTGCTCCAGATGTTTCCAGATAAGGTTGCCTACAGGGAAGTGGTTGTCGTGAATAATCTCGGCGCGCTCGATATAGAACTGAGGCTCGAAGATAAAGCCACGGTAGAACACGCCCAGAGTCTCAGGCAGTGAGGCCAGCGCGGCCATGAGCATGACAAAAGCAGGTGCCATTTCATGCTTTTTAAGCTCGGAGCTGGTCATGGTAATGCACAGCACAGCCTGATGCTCGGAAATTACCGATGCTCCCATTGGCCACATGTAATTAAGTCGGGCAGCCTGCAAAGCAAGGTCTTTCTCCATAGGCTCGTCACTGAGGGTTACCCTGGCTGTTACATGCGCAAAGCTTATCGATACTGAGGTCTCATCAGATTCAATGACGGCATCAGCATGTTCATTGAAATCAAGGCCCCACATTTCCTTTACAGCCTTTATCACGCTGTCACGGTCGAGCACGGCCTTATTGAGCAGCATGAAGCCTACCAGAGATCGGCTGTGGTCTACTGAGGACATGCACTGGGCAAAGAAGGTGGTACGGAAAGGATCGAGCTCCTGGTAGTCAAGATCATGATTATCAAAAATGTAATCAGGGTCAATGCCGGAAAGATCAGCGGTATGGGCGCCTGAGTTCTTAATGCGGCGTCCCATGTATTTGATGAAGTTGCGGGCGGCAGTTTCATCATAAATACCCATGTCAGCAAAGACTCTGCAGCCCTGACGCGGGTCAAAGCTGGTAAAGCCTGTTACCAGAGCAAAGTGATCCTGCTCCTCATTGAGCAGTTTGACCTTGAAGACATAGCTTAACTGACCAAGGCACAGATAGCCTGCTGCAAACTCAATGTGCTGCAGCTTCTCAAAGTCGGGAAAGTTTCTGCGGTATTCTGCAACAACCTGTTCCTGAGCGCTCTGAATATGCTTCTGAGGGATAGACATCTTTGATCCTTTTTCACTTTGACAGTAATTTTTGCCTGCAGCTACTTCCGGGACAAAATCCCGGCTTACAGCAGTGTTAAGCCTTTTACTACGGCAGCGCCACCTGCCCGGCAGCACCACTGCCCAAAAAACAAAGGCAGCGCCCGCGCCATAAGGCGCCATCAGGAATGCCGCCCGGCCGGATCCGGCCTGGACCGGCTGCCAGAGGCTGCACAGTGCCATGGCAACATAAGATCCTGTGTAACCTGATGCATGGACATTGTTAAGTAAACGTACAGTTTAAGGCACAGACTTTTGACCGGTTCCGCCTGCGCGTTCCGTGCTGATGCAGGCCAGATTCATTGTTAAGGACACATGATACCAATGGCAGGGATAAATGGGGCCCATGACATTGCAATGTTGCCGTCCCCGGTCACAAAAAAAGATACAGAAAGTGCCACTTTGTCAGCCCAGTTATACGCTCAGCGCTGTATGGCCATGCCCCACAGAACTGTAACGCCACGGGCAGAAGCTCCCGGTAAGAACTGCACTGACCCCACGAAAAATACCTGAACGCCCCGGCAAAGCCTCCAAAATGCGCTCCTAACGGCTCCGGGCACAATGAAACTCAGGCATCAGTCCCGCTGTCAGTACGTTACCTGATGGTCGACCACAGCCCAACTGAACCATAACGGCAGCACAGAGCTGAGCTTATGCCGTGGCAGGAAGCCCCGGCAGGCAGTCCTCTGGCCTGCCGGCATCAATGCCAGAGCGATCGCAAGGCTTCAATTGCAGCGCAAAAGATAAAGGCGCATGACGGCGCCTGTGATTCCCGAACTGAGCCCAGCACCGGCATAGCCGGTCCGGCTCCATAATCATGCCTGAGCGCGAAGGTCAGTCAAAGCAGCCATGCTTCGTATGAACGGAGCAGCAGCCACAGCAGCCACAACTGCCAGGCTCAATGTCTGGCCCCGCTGCAGCATCATGGCCGAGCGCTAAGGTCAGTCAGCGCGCTATGCCCTGGATGTCCGCAGCTGTCTGCACAGCTTCTATGGCCTGCCTGAGCTGCACTTTGTTATCTCTCATTAGCTCCGCAGGAACATGGCCAGGGCGGGATGCCGGCAGCAGCTGCCCGAGCGCCCCTGTCGGGCAGTGCTTACAGTCGCTTGTTCGTCACTGAGCCACTTATGTTTCAGGGTATGGCACATGCAGCTGCGGCCGCTGCGTGGCCATGGCCATTGCCTGGGACGGGCGGGGCAGCCGACAATGCTGGCGCCTGCTGGTGGCAGCCGGCTGGGGACTGCATGCTGAGCGGCTCACTTTGACTGGGCTTGGGGCGGGCTACTTGTCGAGCTCAACCTCGCTTAAGGAGTAGGTGGCACTTTGAGGGGCATTTCTGGAGCGCACCAGAGTGAATTTGAAGGCATGGCCATTGTAGGTGCGGCACACACCGCCATCAGGTACAGGATGATTGACCTGAACCATGCGGGCAATAATGGCATGCAGACTGGTCAGCAGCTCGTCGCGTGACAGTGGTGAGTTCTTAAGCTCCATCTCAGGAATGAGGAAGCGGTTAAGGCCACGCGACAGGGCATTGATGGTGCCGTCCTTATTGGTGGAAATGCGGATAAAGGTATGCAGCTGAGGCATAAGGGAGTTGTTATCAAGCTCTTTTACCAGAGACAGATAGTCCTGAGGATCATAAACAGTGCCATTGAGCATAATGCCCACAGTCTCCTCAAGGCAGCACAGTGCCCCCAGGATCATGGCAAAGTTCATAAACACCAGCGGCATTGGGCGGGTCATCTCAAGATAGTACAGATCAAGCACACAGCCATGCTCACTGGCACGGCTCATAAGATCCGGGGTACGGTAATTGTAACCCACGGCCTTCTCCAGCTCCTTTGCCGGTACCGGCTGACCTGAGCAATTGAGCAGAATGGAGGCCTGATCGACCTTGCGCACCCACTCTACCGGATCCTGATTCATGGCCATGTTAAGGGCAAAATTATGAGGCAGGCGATGACCCTGAGCGCTGTTGAGTCTGTCATTTAAGGTTGAGAGATCAAAGCTGCTTCCCTTGAGGAGGATACGGGCATGACAGCAGATATTCAGACGGCCCTCACCAAGACGCTGCTGCTCCTGAGCGGTGAAGTCATCCTTGAGAGTGACATACTTGAGCTTGTGGCTGGAAAAGCGCATTTTGGCAGGCACAGTGCGCGCGCCACCACTGACGCTCTCCTGACCACCAGTACCAGCAGCGCCACTGTCTGCCGCTACACCAGCCTCACAGGCTGACTGCAAGGCAGAGGCACCGCCTGCGGCGGTCACTGAATCAGAGCCGCCTGAGCCGGCTTCACCTGTACCTTCTGCCTTACCGCTTGCAGCGGTCGCACCGCCGGAGGCGGCGCGGGCTGCAGCTGTTGCCGCGTCAGATACGGCCTGCAGGGCAGCCTCGGTGCGCTGACGCTCTTCCTGCTCAAGGGCAAAGGCCTTGACCAGCAGCGGAGCCAGCTCCTCGCGGTACATGGAGGTACGCTCGGAAATATCAAAAGTGGCACCGGTTTCAAAGCTGTCAAAACCGCCGGCCACAATCAGCTGCGGCAGGGATTCGGCACACAGGTAAACCTTAAAGGCGTAGTACAGGCGGCCACGGAAGAAATAGCCCTGGGCAAATTCGATTTCCTCAGGAGGCAGCTCCTGAACCTTGCCATTGCGGGCAAAGGCCTCGGCGCCGTTACCATTACGGGCCATACTGGCCTTGATAACCCTGATAATCTTTGAGACATGGTCCTGAGCTGTTGACATGAAATCCTCTACTGATGGCAAAAATCCAATATAAAAGCGCCGCTCCGGCCGACTGCCCCGGTCAAAGCCCTGGGAGGCAATGCCGGGCGCCCCGGCGCGCCCCTGATCACAACGGGCAACAGCGCGGCCCTGGCCGCACTCTGGCACGGCAGGCATTGCTTCCTTGCGCTGCCTCTGTGACTCACCCGGAGCCCTGAGTGCGCAGCGCGCAGCCCCGTCAAAGCTCTCAGGGCAGTGCAGGGGCGCACTGGCCGGGCGGGCTGGTACAGACAATAAGCGTGACTGGAGGTGGCCGTGCAGGGCGCAGCGCAGCAGCCCTGATCCGGCTGTGGGCCATTAATGGCCTGTAAATCCTGAAACATTTGAGTCTGACAGTATAAGCCCCCGCGTCAGGATCAGCTGATGCAGGGGCTTATGTCAGGGGCAATGTGAGTGTTTTCAGAACAGAGCGCTCTGAGCACTGCTGCGGGGCCTGACATCAAATTGATGCCCGGCATGCAGCTGTCTGTCAGACATGCAGCAGGCCGAAGACTGGCACAGCACCCTGCGCTGATGGGCTGGCAGCTGCTGCGGCAGCAGTCGCAGCGGCGGCGGCGGCCTGCCCATCATGGCAGGTCACCTGCCGGATAAAAGGCTCTGCTATGCGACGGGGCAGATTAACTGCCCTGTGGGACCGGGGCTTGTCAGCCCTTATGATCCTCAGGCCTGCTTCAGGCCGCAGGTTAGCCCTCTGAGCCCTCAGCCGGGCCGTCAGCTGCAGCCTGGTCCTGGGCCTGGACATCAGCGCTCTGTTGGCTCTGCTCGCCATCGGGCTGACAGGCAAAGAGCTCCAGGGAATAGACGCGGCTGTCGAGCATGGAGCTGTGGGTGATATGCAGTGTGGCATTGCATACAGGAGGGAACTCTACAGTTACACCATCAGGCAGGGCAGCATTGTTGGCAAGAACGAAGCCGGCAAGGCGCAGCAGAATATCACTTGCTGCCTTGTGATTGCCCTTGAAGCTTTCAATGGCAAATTCAAGGTGACCTGAGGCGGCAAGGCCCATGGTCAGGGCAGAAAGATTGCCATCAGACAGCTCTTCAAAATGTACCCATACCAGATTGTTAACCGGAATGGCGCCCTCATTTTCCTTCATGACGGCAGCCGACTGAGCATACCAGCCCGGCTCAAACAGACAGCCATTGTATAAAACGGCGGCACCATGCTCCATGGAGGCCAGCACTGCCAGCCAGCGTACCATGGTGCAGGCCATGGCCAGCTTGCCGCTGTGACAGCAGACCGTAACCACCAGAGCTCCTGTGGTTGAAGAGCAGACATCGGCAGCCTCAGGCCAGTCACGGTTGAGGGCGGCAGAGGCCTGCAGCAGAGCACTGTCAACAGGCTCAGGCATCAGAGCGATATCAATAACGCAGTCCTGGTAGGTAATGGCCACATTGCCATTGTCACCGCTGGTAACTTCATAGCCCTCAAGAGTGCTCAGATCCACACCCCAGGTGTTTTTGTAACTCTCCAGTGCGGCATTGACATCAAAGCTGTTTTCCCTGAGCAGTACATAGCCCATGATGGTGCGGCTCTGCATGAAGGCAGCCAGGGCATTGCTGTCCAGATCCTCAATGGAGGCGGAGATTTCCTGATAAGGGTGCTCCACTTTGTCAAAGCGGTACTGCTCATCGCAGACAAGTTCAGCAGCATTGAAAGGACGGTTCTGTACAAAACCTTTGATAACTGTATAGCCTACAGCCTCATCAAAGTTGCCAAGGCCGGTCATAACTGTGCCCTGACCTTCAGGATCAAAGCTCTTATAGTCACCGGCAATGGCCATCTGAGGCTCACTTGCAGCAGGGTAGATAACCTTGAAAAGGTAGAACAGGCGCTGATCGCACATTACGGCGCTGTTAAGGGAGATTTCACTTATGCTGCCCTGGCTCTGTCCTGAGCGGTTAAGCTCGTTGATGAGATCCTGAGCGGCCTTTTTGAAATGATTCTGTAACACTGTAATTTCCTTGGTGCAGCCCCGTTAACCTCAAATGCCAGTCAGTCGGAGCCTGAGCTGAACTGCGCTCGATAACATGCCGCCCCTTAAGATACAGTATGCTGCACCCGGGGCTCTGGAGCCATAAGCATACTAAAAATCATGTCTGCAGACCACACCCATTTGCCCGCGCCCGCAGGTACACGCCCTGAACCGCAGCCACAAACGCACAGTCCACAGCCGCCGGCAGCACAGCCACCGGCCACCGCTGCCCACCAACTCTCACGCCCCCAAAAGCCCGGTCTCCTTTCCCAAAGCCACTAAAAAGCACCGCAATTACGCCCCTGAGCCCCGCACCGGCAGCTACCATCACTGCAGTACCCGCAGCAGACGGTCTCACTCCCCGGCATTGAGCCTGGCTCAATGCTGCTACCAGGGCCAGCTGGCCCTGCAGGGCGCTGCGACCGGCAACCAGGGGCCGCCGGCCAGCTGCCGGCCAGCGCATCGGCTGGTGCCCCGGGGCCCCTGAACAGCCCGAGGCCCGCTTCGGCCGGGCCTGCCGGCCGGCCTGCCTGCCGAAAAACAGGACTCAGAGGCCTGATCATGCCGTGCTCAAAACAGGTCCCTGAAAAGCAAAACCCCTGAAGGCTTGCTTCAGGGGCAGGGGTGCGGCCGGACAGGACAGGCACTGCAGGCACGGCTGTGCAGACCATGCCTGTACCGGCCGTTACGGCCGGCTGCATACAGCCAGCCGTGTGGCGGGCCGGGCTTAGTCGTGGGTGAGCGGCAGGTAGAAAGAATTGCTCTTTCTAATCATGCGGGCTACGGCCTTGACTACATCCTGGCTGAAATTGCCCTTGATATAGGTCTGAGGGCACAGGGCTATGAGCTCACAGGCCAGGGCCGGGCCCGAGTCGCTGTCAAGTGGCCTGCCCAGCACAAATTCTATGCCGTCGGCTGTGATAACAGCCGGCATGGCGCAGTAGGTCTTGTACCAGTGAACCAGCACGCCTGGCAGATCGTCCTGAGCAATAACCTTACCCTCAAAGAAATAGCCTATATAGCACAGGGCAAACTGCGGACCTGTAACAGGCAGCTCAGCTATGATCATTGGCTTTGTGTAATCATCGCTGTTGGCGCGGTGGGTAAAGAAGCCGAAACTCTCCACTTCACCCGGGGCCACACGGGCAGGTGAGGCTCTTTCGTATACCTCTTTTAACTTTCTCTGACGTGAGGTGAGCATGTCTGCCGTTGTGCTCAGATTGGCCGGGCTGAGCTTCATGCGTCCCCTGGTGTTGCTTTCCTGCTGGAGTTTGTCCATGACATCAACACGGATCCTGACGGCCTCGGCGGCTAAGCGCTCACTGGTATGGGCAAGGGCATCACGGTAGACAGCGCTTAAGCTGAAGTCCAGGACTGCGCTGCTGTCCAGAGCTTCAATGCGCTCGTAGAAATACCTGCTGTCGAGAATGCGCGGAGTATTGGCAATATGCCAGCGCCAGCGAATGAGATCCCGCTGGTCAAAATACCATTTGTGGTCAACACCAAAGCGCTCGATGAACTTTTCGTAGTAAGGATTGTAAGGTGTTGCAGCCAGCAGTGTTTCGGTTCTCTCGTCGGCAGGGCCAGGACTGGCCTGTTTCATGTTGTTAATCATGCGTGTGAACAGGCTGTCGCTGACCTCAATCATTACCGGCACATATTCAGACTGCGGGGCCTGACGCAGCGAGTAGGCATAGCGGGACATCAGCGGCATGTCATGAGACAGGGCCGGGAAGGAGTAACACTTGCAGCTGAGCCACATTTTCATCACTTCAGACAGCTGTGCAGCCTCGTCATCGGCATAGCTCTGCAGACTGGCCAGGACCCCACGGCGGGCGTCGATGACCTTTTTCATGTTCTCGTAATACTGTCTGTTAAAAGGAACGAACAGATAGCCCTCGGTGTCATACTCCCTGGAAAAATACTCCTCAGGTGAAAGGAAATTATGGGCATAGGAGTCGACATCGGCAGCATAGTAAGGTGAGGCCTCCTGCATGTAGTAATGCTGGACAAAGGTCATGCCCTTGTCATTGAAAAAGCGCCTGTCAAGCACGCTGTTGAGCTGCTCAATAAGAAAGCCGCGCACATCAATGGAGTTTCTGCCTTCGACTATATCTTTGACAATCTCCTCGCCGGCCTGCATGAAGCTCTGGGACATCATGCCGTTTTCAATCATGTAGCGCAGGAAAATTGCCATATGGGAAGCGGCATTTTCCCTTGGTATGGAGAACTCTTTGTATTCAATAGTGGAGGCGTGCCAGCGCACGTCATCCATGATCATGGCATAGTACTCGGCCGCGTTTGCAAAGGCACTGGTACGGTTATTGTCTACCAGAGGATCGGTGTAGATCATCTGATCGATAAGGAACTCGGCGCCGTTTTCCATGCACATTTCCATTTCCTCGCCATGAAGAGGAGTAACGGAGTAGTAGTAAACGTCGCGATCACCTGGCAGCTGCAGACTCTGGGCGCCCGGGGCTACCAGACGGTTGAGATAGTAGACCAGAGCGGCACGCATGCTGGTCTTTTCACAGAAGGTGGTATCGTTGCAGTAGCAGTAGCCTGCCGAAATGCGCTGATGGCTTGTGTGGTAGTGACGGGCCATGTTTTTAAGCAGGCGAACCGGCCAGTAATACTCCTCGGAGGCACTTGGAATAATCCAGTTGTCGTGGAGCATCATGACCAGCTCAACACGCTCGGTGGTATCTTCGTCCTTCTGCTCAACGGCGCTGAAGCCTATGGTGACCAGGGTGTAGTACTTGCGCTCGGCCGACGGCTCGATAACGGCAATATCAACCTTGACATGTTCCCATTTCTCCTCACTCAGGACAAAGGAAACAGGACCAAAGTAATGCTCAATATGCTGCAGCTCAGCATTGTAGTCCTCAGGACTTAAAGACATGTTCTGTCCTGAGCTGCGCTGTGAACTATCCTTGACTGCCATGGTTGAGAGGCTCCTGCAAAATGACTGATGGCGCCCGTATGGTGCAAAAGCAGTATCCTGCAGCTGCAGCGGCCCGGGCCCGGATTTGCTGCAGATCTCAGTCTGCACCAGCAATAATTATAGAGCATACCATATTCTCATTACTGCCACATGGCATGCCCGGGCCGCACGCCCGCCGTCAGGAGCTATTTCAGGACATCGGTCAGGCCCGGCGCCAGGTCTGCCGGCACGGCAGCGCGCCCCATAAAAACGGCATCATAAGCACAGAAAAGTAAAACGGCTGCCCTGAAGTTCAGAGCAGCCGATAATTAATACTGCAAATGTTGTAAGTGATTTATTCAGAGCCCACCGCCCCTGGCACTAATGCCAGAGCTTACAGCCGGCCCTTAAATATGATGCCCGTCAGCGCAGGGCAGCCTCACTGCTGCAGGGCAGCACTGAATCCTGGCTGCGCTGACCTGGCATACTGACTGCCCCGCACTGTCAGCCTGTCCTGCAGGACCTGCAGGACTTGCAGGACTTGCAGGTCCATATGGCCAGCCGGCCTTACCGGCCCGGATAATTATCCGATCCGGCAGGCCGGCCCGTCGTGCAGGGGCACGCGAGCCATGAGGACCTCATGCTGACAGTGCTGAGGGTATGCGCACCATATCACGGGCCCGGGCCAGCCGGCAACTGCCATTCATCAGCTACTGAAAAGGCTGACAGGGCATACAGCGCAAACAGAGCCCGGCAGCTGCCCCTGCGCTCAAAGGGGCACCTGGAGGTTAGAAGCTGAATGCGCCCTCGCCGTCATTGTCGGCGTTCTGCTCGTCATCCTCCTCCTCATCGCAAGGCCACACGCATATAACGGTGCGGTTGAGCTCAAGGTAGCGGGTCAGCAGGTTGAGGCCGGCCAGAACGCCCTCAGGGCAATCGTCAGTGTACAGATCAGGCATGCTCAGAACATCAGGGCACAGGGCAAAGAGATCGCGGGCGGCACGGGAGGCCTGCTCAGTGCTCAGATCGCGCTGCATGGCAAATTCAATGCTGTTGTCGCTGACAGCGGCTACGCACAGGCCATATTCTTCTTCAAGATAGCGGGCAATGCCCATGAGCTCTACCTGGCCGATGGCATCGCCGGTTGCGGTGAGCTGTACATAGGCCAGGGTCTGCCAGGAGTAATCTACAGGCAGATCGCACAGCAGCACAGGACAGTGGAAAACCTCACCGGAATCGTCATCTTCACCGTCCTCATCTTCCTCCCAGAAGGTAGCAAAGTCAAAATTGTCACCCTCCTGCAAATCGTCGGCATATTCCATGAGACTGTTTTCGATCTCGTCCATGCTCATGCCAGCTTCCAGGAGATAGCCAAAATTGCTCTCAAAGAGATCATCGAGCAGGGCGCGTGTGCCCTCATAGACAGGACCGGCCTCACGCAGTACACCGGCTATGCTGTTGTTCGCTTCCATTTCCGAGAAGTCCAGAAACTGGGTGGCCGAGCGCGGACAGGACAGGGTAATGGTATCGCGTACCAGCTGCTCTGTGAGCACTACCATCAGAGGGCGGGTATTGTCAGGGCCGGCAAGCTCGGTAAAACGGTAGTTGAAGTCACAGCCGAGCACATAATCATCAGTGCCAGGACGGTAGAAGGTACCGCAGCCACCGGCAAAACGGTTGTAGGTATTGCAAAGTACGGCCAGAGAGGAGTTGTCAACGGTCACATCCTGATCGCTTACCTCAGCTGGCATGACAGGGCATTCAAAAATGCGCTCATCATTGTCACTTACACGGTAGACAGTTTCTGACCACTCCTCGTAGCGCTCGTCGAGCAAATCACAGAAATAGTCGGCAAAGTCGTCATCACAGACAATGTTAAGGGTAGCCTCGTCAAATTTGTCATCAGAGACGTCGCCATCGCAGTCTTCAAGCAGCTCACTGTCTTCAATTACAAAGAACTCAAAGTCATGAATGAAAGAAGGGCCGCGATCTACATTGTAATAATCGCGCAGGAAGTCAGCTGCATCTTCATTGAAAATCTCATCGGAAAAAGAGCTGTCAAAGGTGTCATTGAGCCACTTGCGAACCCCGACAATATCAAGGCCATCAAGAGCGGATACATATTCGGTTGCAATGAATTCCTTGCTCACAGCCCAGTAAGTTATGGCTGCAGCATGGCTCCATGCATTTTCGCCGCTCAGGCCCAGTTCAAGGGCATAATTCTTCATTTCCGACAGATTTTCGATTTCCATGACAATTCCTCTTAAGTTAAGTACCTGATCCGTGCACTGCGCCTCAGCGCCCGCCCCTGAGGGCCACAGGCCCTGCAGGGCCCGTGGCCTGGGCCGGGCGTGATCGGCCAGCAGGCACTCACGCGCACGACCTCCAGTCTCCGGCAGCGCCTGACTGCAGCCATGGCATGAGGCACAGCAAGGCACAGCGAGGCACAGCCGCCAGCCGTACCAGTAAGGGCCACCCCGGTTATATGCAGGCTCAGATGCTCAGGGCAGTGCAGGACTGTTTTGCCAGCTGCACAACAGCCTGCGCCCGGCCACTTTGAGCGCCTGGCAGCTTACCTGGGCAGGGCAGTTACATCAGGGGTGGCACCGCCCGCGCCCGGCAAAACAGAAGCACAGTAACAGGCTCAAGTGTGGCCTGCTCATCACAGCCGGCAAGGGCACTGTGCAAGCTCAGTCAGCCACAGCATCCGTGGGTGCACAGCTTTGGAGCTATGATACCGAAAAAGGCACAGCCCTGATATAGAGCGCGCTCACACCACTGCAATGCCAGACCGGCTCATTTGTGCCAAAAATAATCACTTTCACAGTCACAATATGGATGGCATTGCCCCGGCCCAGGCGCGTATCTGCCATAAAGGCCGGAGGCGAGAGCGAAAGCATGGGAGGTGCGCGGTAAGACAGGGCCGGGCAAAACCGGTCAATCAGTCGATCAGTAGACCACTCAAGGTTAAACCATGCCGGGGATTGCTGTTCAGGGCCTGCCAAAGGCCCACCAGCCCCAGCCTTTTGCAGGCCGGGCACGGAGAGCTCAGCCGCCTGCACTTGCCATAACTAAGGGACAGGTCATGAGGGGCAGGCAAAGACAGTCCCTTACAGGCCACAGACGCGTAAGGTCCACCAGCCCCAGCCCATTGCAGGCCGGGCACAGAGAGCTCAGGCGCCTGCAGTTTCCATGAACAAGGGGCTGATCATCAGTGCCAGAAAATGAAAGCCCATTAGAAGCCGCAGAACTGATGGTGGTACAGCTGCACAGCCTGATGGCTTTATGACTGTGAAATCGGGTGGGCTGTTAAGGCAGGAGGCCTGCAGGCCATGGGCGGACGGCCGATCCTGATTTACATGGGGCTGCAGGACTGGCGCGACCGGGGTGGCTTTGAGCTCAAAGTGCGGAAGCGGGGTGCCGCAGCTGTAAGTCATGGTGATGTCTCGGGGGCAGGCGGTGGTGGGGGCGGGTCAGGCCTGCTCCTTTTTGCGGGTTTTGGAAATTTTCTTGATGTAGAGGGTCTGACCGTCATTTACGGCAAAGGTGCGTCTTGCTACCTTGAAATTACCGCAGGGAGCGAGAAAGTCATCCTCAACGTGAATGGTGGCACAGCGCAGGTCAGGCAGCTCCATGATCTGACCCTCGTGGCTTTGCATGGCGCAGCTGTGCCATTTTTTAAGGGCAGAGGCCTTGATGACGGGCAGGGCTGAGTCCATGGTTACCTTATTGCACAGGCTGGTGGCCAGCTGCTCAATACAGGCTGCATCCTGGACCTGATCTCTGATGGAATCAACCCAGGTGCCGTCGCTTAGCAGGGCCAGCACAGATGCTGTCATGGAGGCACAGGTATCAGTATCGCTGCCCAAGGCAAAGGCTGCAGCCTTCACGCCCTCCAGAGGCTGGTCAAGATGGGCGCAGGAGAGCATCAGTGCTGTGGCGGCGGCCACAATGCCCGAACCGCTGCAACTGCGGTCAAAGCTGTGCAGACTTTCCATAATCTCAGTTATTGCAGGGCGCTGCGGGGCGCTCAGAGCAGCGCGGACAAGTTCAAGCTCACTTACCATGAAGTCAACATTTTCCTGCCACAGCTGCTCCCAGTTGTTATGGCAGCTGCGCATGGCATCTGTCCAGGCAGCAGGCAGGGCTGACAGGTCAGGAGCTGCCGCCCAGGCGGCCTTATTATCAAGAAGCTGCTGCACAGGGCCGGTCGGAGTAAGGGCTGCACGTTCATCGCTGCTCAGGCGCACCGCGCTCCACAGAGCATAGCCCCATGCAAGGGCGCCCACCAGGGCTGCAGGGTGAGCATGAGTGGAAATGCCGTCGCTGAGAATATGCCCGGACAGCTCACTGAAATCACGGTCAGCAAGGGCAATGACATGAGGCAGGATACGCATGGCTGCGCCATTGCCGCCGGCCCCAAAGTAGTCGGCAACATCACTTTGCCTGCAGCGTTCATCCCAGGGAGCACGGTCAGCAAGCCACAGCTGGGCGGCCTTTTTAACGGCCTTGCCGCCGCCGCGCTCATAAAGGGTCCATAAAGGCAGCTCCACGCGGCGCAGATACTCTGTCCAGCTGTCCCCGTGCAGCAGCGCGCGGCCCACACAGAGCATCAGCTGGGTATCATCGCTGTACTGACCGGCACCAATGAGGTCATAGTGCGGAAAATAACGGCCGCCGCATTTGCGCTCCCAGGCAGGGGCAACAATACCCGGCACGCAAACACCGGCTGACCTGCGCCTCTCCTGAGGCCATCCCAGGGCATCGCCCCAGGCAGCAGCTGTCATGGCCGCAGCAGCCCGGCGGGCAAAATCCCCGGACTTTTCCATGGCCGCAGCTCCGGCCTTACTCCCGGCACCACGAACTCCCATGGCCTCTTTGATTTGTGACATAACTCTCTCCTGACAGATAAAAACACCGGCGCGGCCCATTCTTCCCGCCCGGCTCCCCCATACTCCCGGCACAGTCAAAGCCGGCAGCACGGCGCAGCCGCCCGGGCAGCTCAACGACTGGCCTGACGGCAGCTGAGCATGGCTTTGCCTGCCAGTCCTCAGCAGGCCTGTAAACAGGGGCCTGCCTGCACCATGACAGTATGCCGTCAGGCCGGCAGACGGGAGCGCCGCAGCCTGCAGCACCACCTGCGCCCGGTACAGCCTGGCTTTAAGTGTGTACAGGGTCAGGCTGACCGTATGGCACGGGCAGGCGCTGGGCGGACATGGCACCTGCCGGGCTGCTTTCAGACGCGCACTCGGGTGGTAAAGTGCACCTTGCTTACCATGCTGCCCTTGACCATAGGCTGAACATAGAGGGTGCGCAGCTGCCCGTTATCCTGGGACGGTGCGGCGCCAGTCTGCTTTATGACCAGCTGCTCGAGCCACTGGCACAGAGCGTCGATGGTTAAATCAAGATCGCAGCTGAGCACATCAAGGTAGCAGTACTCCCGGCCCACGGCCCAGCCGGTAACAGACATCACAAAGGCGCGATCGCTGCTCTTAAGATGACAGGTAAGCTCACGGCTCAGACGGCCAAGGCACTCAAGGCCGGCCGTACCCTCTGGCATCTGCCCCTGGGCACAGGCCTCAATTATGGCGCTGCACTGACCTGAAAGGTCATAGCCAGTGGCGCTTCCTGAAGCAGAAGCTCTGCCTGTTGCAGCTGCGCTGCCGGATCTGGCCGAAGCTGCCTGCGGGGCTGCTCCTGCAGCGGCATCCGGGGCGGCATCCGTGCAGTTCTCGAGCAGTACGCTTAACAGGCGGGCACAGGAGGATACAGGCAGGGCCACAGTTAAAGGCACCACGCCGGCGCTCATCAAATCAATGGCCTGGGCATCAACTGATGCACTGTTAAGCTCGAGCATGAGGTCACGCAGGCAGGATACGCCCTCAATGATATCAGCACGCAGATCCGGGCAGGGTTCAGTGCATTTGTTTAAATCAGATGAAGGCACAGTAAGCCAGGCATGGGGATCAAAAACCAGCGGTCCCGGGCGCTCACTTACGCTGCTGTCACATCCTCTGGCGCCATCGTGCTGTGCCCCTGACCCGCAACCACCATTACTTTGTGCCATGGCAGCCGGGCTGTCAGCACCAGCCTGAGAGCCGACACTGGCTGTACTGTGCTGAGCACAGCCATGCTCTGCAGGTAAACCTGAGCCCTTACAGGCCACACCCTGGTCACAGTCCTGAGTGCCATTGCCGGTCGGGGCTGACAGGTCAGCCGGGGCGCTGTGATCCTGGTCTGCAGACTGTGAGCCTGGAGCTGTGTTTGCAGCTGCGGGCACAGCCATGCCTGAGTCTGAGTCTGAGCCTGCGTTTGAATCCGGGGTGGAGCTCAGGTTCTGCTCAGGGCTGCAGTCCCTGCAGCTGTCATGGCAGCTGTCCTTGCAGCAGGTGGCGGCCATGCCCTCACGCTGCGGGCCATTGATGGCGCTGAGCTGACCTGCACCTGGAGCAATAGCCTCACCACGCCTGAGTGCGGCCTGAGGAGCTGTAAGGCCGGGCTTACTTAAATCCGAGTTCCAGCCTGAGTAGTAAAACCAGCGGGTGCTCTGAGCGGCGGCATCACTGTCTACAGGCTCAATGCCCATGGCTTTAAGCGGCAGGGGCAGCATATCAAGGCGGTAGGCAAGCTCAGGACGGCTTTGCACCAGAGCCACGCTGTCGACATGGGTCAGGATATTGAGCTCACCTGCGGCGCAGCCCAGCAGGCGTCTTAGCATACGGTCAAGCACCTGAGGATGCTGGGAGCGGCTGGCCTTAAACCAGGTATAGAGCATGGGATGGTAAATATCCACATGCAGACGGCGCAGACCTGATGTGCTGACCAGAGCGCTGTCCACAGCGGCATTCAGGCGCAGCTGACCTTCACAGCACGAGGCACTGCCATCAGAGCCGGGCTCATTGTCAAAATCATCATCAAAGAGATCAGGGAAGAGATCAGGGTCCAGTCCGGCCAGAGGATCTTCAGCGGCTGCTGTTGCTGCTGACGCAGCCCCGGCCTCAGCCACAGCCTCCTGAGCACCACCTGCTTTACAGCCCACGGTGCTGTCATGGGAGACACCTGCAGCGCAAGGGGCCTGCGCAGCTGATCCTGCAGCTGCCTGTGATCCGGCGGCGGCAGCAGAGCTGTGTGAGAACTTGGTCTTTTTCTGGCCCAGGTTATTGGTAAGGTTGGCCCGGGCAATGGCCTCGTCGGTGCCGGCCTGAGGGCCTGGCACTCCGGCCGTGCCGGTGGCAGAGTTCAGGTCAGGGGTGGTGCCCAGCCACACAGGCAGGGTACGGGCTGGCTCAAGGGAACACCAGCACTCCTCAGTGCCAAAGGTCAGGCCATCGGAGCTGATGCAGGCATGGTCAAGGGCCGGTTCTCCAGTAATAAAGCGCCAGCCTCCGGCAAAAGGGCGGGGCATGAGAGCAAGGAAGTGCTTTATGGGCAGGAGCATGCTGTCATGGCCGACAGCTCCGATTATTACATTGATATATTCGCCGCTCATGCTTACCGAGCAGGTAAGAGTGCGGCTGAGCGAGCTGACAATGGAGCTTATGGTGCGCTGCATCCCGTCAAGGTCAGGGCCGCCGCTGCCCGCTTCACTGGCCATATGCTCAAGGCGCTCGCGCTCCTGAAGCAGATCAAGCCATGCCTTGCGGCAGCGGCTGTGCCAGCTGATAAAGCCGGCACTGTGCAGGACCTGCAAATCACTGACATTAAGGGCCCGGGCACTGTCGGCAATCATGTCATCGATATGAGCTACGGCCGGGAACTGAGCCAGAGCCTCATAGAGGTACATCAGGGCCTGTTCATGCTCACCCAGATAATCAAAGGACAGGGCAAGGGAGACGAAATAATTGAGATCGTCACAGTAATCGCCGTACAGAGGCAGCAGCACCCTGACACCCGAGCGCAGCAGATCTCTGTCACTGCTGCGTATGGCCTTGCGGCAGGTAGCAGCGCCCAGCCAGAAAAGGGCGTCAATACGCTGCTGGCGCTCAGGGCCCGGGGGCATGGCCACAGCCACTGAGCTGTCAGCGACCCTGCCCTTACCCCCGTCAGACTGCACCACAGCGGCAATAATTCTGTCATCCTCAGAGGCTTCAAACCATGCCTTGCACTGCTGCACCAGGGTCATTGCCATACCATACTCCTTGTCAAAGAAAAGAAATAACTCTCAGGCCACACGCCCAGCCGGCCCGCACCTGAATCTGCGCCGGCGCCCGCACCCACACATGGGCCCACGCATGGGTCCACGCATGGGCATGGGGCTGCTGCCGGGGCAGCAGCCAGCCCGGACGGCTGACAGGCAGACATGCAGTCGTTAAGCAAGGCCGCAGCGGCCGCAGCTGTCTGCCCGCTCAGGCCTGCTGCACCCTGACCACCTGCCTGGAGGTGGAATATCGTGCCTGAATGCACATTGCCTGAGACAGGCCTGGCAGGCTGCCGGCCGGTAAGCGCAACAGCTGGGTGTCTGGCGGCACGCGCTGCCGGTCGGGCCTTTTATGAGCACATGGTACCACTGATACCAGCTCCCGGGCATACCGGTCGACCAGCTGGTAAATATCCAGATCCACAAATGCAAAAGGCCGGCACCGGCCGACCCTTAAAAATGCTCACGCAAAAGCTGACAGACAGCCCGGCCCCGGCCCGGCAACTGAATGCCCGAGCTGCACTCAGGCAGACAGGCCGCCTTGTCCATGACATGGGCTGTTGCCAGGGGCTGTCCTGACCCACACGACAGTGGAGGCATACAGGCATTTAGAGGGACCTGTACGCTTTTCAGGCTGCTGCCGTGGCCTTTGCCTGTCCCAGGCACTGCAGCCGGCGCTCGCAGGAAAGCTACGAATGTGCCATGGAACGACAGGGCCTGAGCAACCAGGTCAGCCCCAAATGTATTTTGAGAGGACCCGACATGGCTGCCCGACAATACTCACCATGTACCAGCCACTGTCAGCCCGGCCTCAGCCTGTCTCCGGTCAGGGCATGCCCTGACCTGAGTGCTGCACAGTGGGGAATGCCAGTGCACAGGATTAGGCGGGGCCGGTGCTTTGGCCGGGCAAGGCTGCTCAGGCCCGCCCCTGACCATGGCACGGCCGTGCCTAAAGGTCATCAAGGGAAAAGGGCTCCATCGCCGGAAAGTCCTCATTATCAAGATTGTCATCAGCAGGGGCATTATGAGCTGTCAGATCCTGATCCGCTCCCTGTGTGTTGTGCTGGTCGCTGATGAACTGGGCTGCCAGGGCAGCGGCCTGATCTGCAGCGGCGGCTGCGGCCGTCTTATCTGCACTGGGGGCTGGCTCACTGTCCTTGCTGTCACTGTGGTGCGCGGCCGAAGCTGCCCTGGCCTCGTCAGGGTATGAAGTATGATTACCCGCAGCTGAGCTCTGTCCACTGTGGTCAGGCTGAGAGTCCTGGACAGGGTCATGGTCCTTGCCCTGGCCACTGCTCTGCCCGGACTGAACACTGCTGCCCAGGGCAGACTCAAACCCGGCGGCACTGTCAGCCCCTGCAGCAGTAGCTTCTGGGGCAGCGCCGGCACCAGAGATATCCTGACTGGTACTGTTCATTTCATGCTCAGCGCTCTCTGCGCTGTTGCGGACATAAGCCGGGGATTCATGGCCGTGCTGCTCCTGTTGCTGATTGTGGCCCTGGCTCTGGTCATGGTCACAGGCCTGATTGCGCTCCTTGCCCTGGCCATGGTCATGGGCCTGACTGCTGTCCTGATCAGGGGCGCTGTGAGCTGTCTGCTCTGCGGCCTCGACAGGCTCATGGGGATCAGAGGCAGGTGCGCTTTCTGGCGCAGCTGGACTGCCCTGTGGGGCCTGGGCCTGTGATCCTTTGTTCATGGCTGTGCCAGAGCCTGATTTACGGGCCGTGGCGCTGCCCCTGTGGCGACCTGCAGCGGCAGAGGGGGACTGGTCCTGACGTGGTGTCCACAGGCCCTGCTTTTTGAGGCGGTGGACAATATTGTAAAAAGAGCGCTGGGAGATATTGATGCGCCCGTCTTCTCTTAAGGTACGGTAGGTGGAGAGCAGGGAAGATTCGGCAAATTCCTGAGAATTGAGCAGCTCAAGCACAGTACTGCTCACCTCCGTGGTCAGACGGCGTATGCGGGCCGGTCTGATAGCAGGCTCATAAGAGCTGTCACATGAGGCGCTGCCCTGCAGGTCCTGCTCTGATGGGGCTGTGCCGTCTGCAGCTGCAGCATCATCAATGCCTCTGCCCTGAGAACCGGAGGCCATGGCAGTGGCATTTTGTGAAGCGCGGGACAGGCTGGCGGCGCTGTCTTCCTCAGTGGCTGACTTGAGCCAGCGGTAGTATGAGCGCACATTCAGGCCCATAAGCTCGCAGATACGGGTAATGCTCAGACCGCTGCGGTGAAAGTGCTGAATGGTGGCAATAATGCGCAGGCGGGTACCCTCACTGATGCGCATGCTCTCGCTTTCACAAATGCCAAATTTCTCCTTGAGCACTTCAATGGTCTTTTTGAGCAGCTCAATATGATTATTGGCATATTCCAGATCCCCGTCGCTGATTTCAAGGGCGCTTGCTGTCTCAAAAAGCTGATGGCGCTGGCGCTGATAGCGACCTGAGCTGACCACACCCTCAGATTCGATGGCCTCCCAGGCAGCACGCATCTGCGCGGCACTGCAGTTAAGGCGTGCAGCTGTTTTGGCCGTGTGCTCATCAGACCAGTCATAATGGGCAGCAAGGGAAGCCATGGAGATAAATTTGACCAGACTTACCCTGGGACCATTATTAAAAGAGATCATTTCCTGTCCCTTGATTAAGGTAATCACAGCCCCGTCAGGCATGCCCCCGGATCCGGCGCCGGCTTTATCAGCGCCAGGCCGGGCCTCAGCCCCATCACCGCTGTCAGCCCCGTCTGCGCTGACCAATCCGGCACCATTGTCGGGCACGGAACCGGAGCCGTCAGCACCCTGAGTCTGGCCATGATCCTGGCCCTCACCGTGGTGCTGCCCGTCTGAATCATGAGACATACGGCTGCCCTGACCATAATCAGCTGCCTGCTCATGGGCGGCCTGATCGGCGCTGTCAGCAAATGAGTGCTCAGAGCCCTGCACAGCACGATCATCGCCCTCACTTACTGCCTGACCATGAGGCTGACCATGAGCATTATCCTGGTCAGTGTCAGACACAGAGCCTGATCCATAGCTGTCAGATAAGGCTGAACCCAGATCTGCGTTACTGGCCAGTGCTGCACTGTTGCCCTGAGCGTCCTCATCAAAACGGCTCATACGGGCGCGGGCAGCTGAGAGCAGGCGGAAAACGGTGGCACGGGAAATATTGTAACGGGCGGCAGCTTCGTCAATGCTGATTTGGCCACACATAATCTGACCGACAATTCTGGCTTTAAGCTGTGATCTCATACTGGACATGATAAAAACCTCAGAAGGCAGGAAAGCCATATTATGGCGGCATTAAGGCAGCTGCACCGGCAGCACGGGAGCGGCATATATCATCAGGCAGCGCAGCCCGGAAGTGGCCTGCCTTATCAGGCAACAAAGCCGGGCACTGCACAAATACTGATTAACAGGGCAGGTGCTCACGACTTACAGTGAAGTACAGTTGTGACATGGCAGGTGTGGCCACCAGGCCGTGAAGAAGGCGCACTTAACAGATAACAGGGACTGTTAACAGGGGCTGTCCAGAGCTGACGGACATGCTCCACCATACAGGTGCCCGGGAACGACAGGCATGGCCATATGAGCGCTGGCGCAGAGCCAGTCATGCCTGAATGCAGGCAGGCCGGCCCAGTTACCCGTTGGGCAGAAGCGCAGCAGGGCTCAAAGCGTGGCAGCTTGAGCAAGGCTGACCAGGGACATCATGCTGTCAACAGATGTTAACGGCACCACAGATCTGGTGGTCAGGCAACTTAATGGCTGGGATCACGCCCACGGCCACAGATACGGTAATGCAGCGACTGCCGTGGCCGTGGCTGCGTCTGGCTGTCAGCCATTGCAGGCTCAACAGGACAAGCGGGCCTGGCACAGGCCTGGCTGGACGGCTGAGCTGTTAAGGCGTCGACAGGTCTGACCTGCACTATGGGTGGCGTAGTAAGGCCACTTAATGGCTGGGACAGCAGCTAAAGTTATGCCCTGCCATGCAGGCGGTATCAGCTGACAAATGGGCATTAAGGCTGGCAGGTCAGCTGCGGGCTCAGACTCAGACTCAGACCTGGCGACTCAAGCTCAGGTCGTTCTTCCGGCAAGTTAACCTTATGGGCAGGAGCACAGCCAGGGCTGCCTGTGCTCATTGCAGGTTACGGGGACAAAAGGCCCCGGTATCTGCAGCTTCTCTCAGGCATATCTGCGCCCCGGTGGCAGGACTGACGCGTCTGCAATATGGCAGGACTGTGCCTCGTGCTTAATAGCCCCATGGATGGGAGGCGCAGGCCTCAACAGGGTACCAGTCTACAGTAAAGCTGTGTTTGCCCCTGATTTTATCCTGCAGACTTTCAAGGGTACATACCTTCATTTCCAGCAGCAGACGCAGCTTGGGGCACAGGGCTACCAGCTCGTGGACAAGGCGCTGAGCCTGACGTGGCTTTAGTGGTTCGGCAGTAACAAATTCAATGGACCAGTCTCTCAATACCAGAGGCATGGCGCCCAGTTCGTCAAACCACATGTGGAATATTTCCATCATATTGTGGATAGACAGGCCCGGTACACCGCTCAGATAAGGAAGCCAGCTTATGACATCAACAGGATGCTTTACCGGCAGATGACACAGCAGCAGGGGACGGCTTACCCTCTGGGAGTCATGCCATATGGTATGCATGTCCATAAAGGTATCGTCCTCAGGCTGACAGCACATGGCCTGTAAAATCTTCTGTACGCTCTTGCGGTACTGGCGCTCCTGGCTGCCACCGCCACGGGCTTTGCCCGCCGGGGCTGCAGCAGTGGCTGAAGCCGGGGATGATCCTGGCGCAGGGACTGATCCCGTTGCAGGGGCTGTTCCCGGGGCTGAGCCCGGCTGCATGGCAGGGGCATTTTCAGCTGTGGCACCCGGCTGTGCAAGGGTATCAGGGGCAGCTGACCTGTGGGCCCCAGGCACTGAAGTAACCGGGCGCTCATGGGCGGACTTGCCTGCACTCTTAAGATAGAGGGCACACAGCTGCTCAAAGGAGCGCTCAGCGACCTTTGAGTTAAAGGCAGCCTTTTTGAGCAGGGTCAGAATACGGGCCTGTCCATTGTTCTGTAAAGGCGGCCATACCTGATAGCGATTGTAAGGGCGGTCAGCCCATGCCTGGAATACGCTGCCCACGATAAGCTCGTCTTCAGTGCGCCCTGGTGCGCGGCTGCGCCAGCTGGAGTTTATAAGAGACTCAAGGCTGCCCCAGTCACGACGGGCCATTACCACACCGCTTATCTGGCTGCAGGCAAGACGCTTGAGCATGTCAGCTGAGACCTCGACCAGCACAGGGCAGCCCTCTCCGGCCAGCACAGTGCGCATGGCATGGCGCAAATGGCACACCATGGGCGAGATATCGATAACAGGCGGGTAGAAGCTGCTCTTACAGTCCATCATGGCGGCTGTGCACTGGCTGAGCAGGCGGTCATAGTCACGGTCAAAGTACATTTCATGGGCCATGAAATGCAGACGCTTTTTCATCACCTGACGTATATCCTGCCACATGGCCTCAATAACAGAGCGCTCAGTACCCTCAGGTATGGTAAAGCTCAGCCCCTCACGCACCGACACTCCCAGATGACGGGCGCGCAAATCGAGCAAATCACTGTGATAGTTGGGGTAATCTGAAGAATCAAAATAGTGCTCGGTAAAGAACCAGCCGTGCTTGTTGAGAAAACGCCTGTCCAGGCAGCCCTGCAGCACATCACGGTAAAAGGCCTCAAAATCAAAATCGCACTCTTCACCGTCAATATAGCCCTTAAGCTCATGAAACTCTTTGACAAAATCTTCATTGACCATGCCGCTGTCGATAAGAAAGCGCATATACCAGGCACCGGGCAGCCAGGCTGTACTGTCACTGACCTCAAGGCGGTTACGCTCCATAAAGCGCAGATACCAGCGGCTGTCACAGAATACATAGTCAAAATATGAGCGGGTGGGATCAAAGGCGCTGGATCGGAAGTTGACAGTAAAGTGTCCGCGCCAGCCCAGATAGTCATAAAGCGAAGTAATATCGTCGTTGCGCGCATGATCCATTTCATCGCGCATCAGGGGTACGACCTGTAAAAATATTACCTGCTGAAGATCAGGCATGGTCCAGATACGGGCCTCGGGAATACAGGAGGTGGCAACAGAGCGCACCAGCAGGCCTTCATAAGGGCTGTTTTCACAAAGAGGCTCTTCATTGTCAAAAATGGTATCAGGACCGATACGCCTGCCTGTAGCATAAGGCATGCGGGCAAGGCGCAGCATGGACAGGGCAGGCCAGAATGTGTCCGGTCCGGTATCGGCACTTATGCGCGGAGCCTCCCATGCTGTCTCAATAAACATGATGAGCTCGACACGCTCAGGCAGGCTGCGCTCCATATCATTACGGGCAGGGGCAATGTAACTGCCCATACCACGGGTAAGGAGGGTATAAAAATTACGGCCCGCTAAAGGGTCAGGGGCCAGCACAATAAGGTCAATGGCTGGATTGCTGCAGGACGGGGCAGCCATTATCTGGTCAACAGGTCCGAAATTAAGCTCCAGATGACGATCAAAGGATCTCAGCTGCTCGGGCGTATAGCCATGCTGCGTTAAGTCGTAGTCGACATTGAAATCCATATTAGAGACTGTTTGCATGAACCTTAACCTCGATGCATATCATCTGAACGCCCGCCCGCACCAAACCCTCATCCCCGGCATGAGCAAAGCACACGACAGACTGAAACTGCACTCATGCCAGCTTCAGGCTCAGGCCAGGCTCACAGCCGTGGACAACAGGCCGGGCGGCCTGGAGACTTATTATAGTTTCATCAGCGCCAAAACCCCAACTGACCCTGCCTTACGCCTGCGTATACCCCAGTGCTTCCAGGGGCCACCAGCAGAGAGCAGTATCCAGGCAGGCCATTGAAAAATGGAATCCTTACCATTAGCACTGAAATTAGCGCTGCCATTTGCGCTGCCATGAGCGCTGACACAGTCCTCCCCCAGGACCTCGTGAAGTCATATCCCCACTAACCAGCACCTGGCACGGCCTTACTGCCGGAGGACATACTTCATCATCAGAATCATCATTATCGGCAAAAGGTCAGCAAAAGGCAGAGCCTGCCAGACTGGGCAGGCAAAGCATCATCACATCACAGATCAGCACAGCTGCAGCGCATGTACAAGACAGGACCACAGTTCTGACTGCAAGCCCAACGGGTGAAAGGACAGGGGATAAGGGAGATACCAGTAGCCGCCAGGTAAGATGCCAGCTACAGGAGTCGTCAGGCGCCTGCAGAGAATCGGCTATTGCGTCATTTAAAGAGAGTGGCGCGCATAACAGGGGCATAAAAAAGCCACAGACGGGCTGTGGCTTGCAAATCAGAACTTAAAGTACATGTCTGTCAGTTAGTTAGTTAAACTGGCTGTGTGGCGGGTTGTTACCTTACTAACTTCCACGGTATGAGTTACCAGTCTGCCGCTGCCTCCTAAGGAGACAGGGCCGGGGCCCGCTGTGGCTGACGGACTGATATGTGCCCGTGAGTGGTTAGTGGTTAGCGCTGAGCCCAATTGCCAGCAGCTGTCTTGCATGATACTGCTGATACCGCTGATGACCCGCACTTGCCCCTGACTCATGGGGCGCTGATACTAAGGTGCACGGCATGCTCCACTGTTGAGCTGCTGACTGCAGTGTAAAGCCTGCAGGGCATTTTGCCTGAGGGCTTCGTCTCTGAGGTCAGTAAGCATCTGGATAAGGTTTTCAAGGTGCTCTACCCAGGCGCTGCAGCAGGCGCTGTGGAGCCAGTAGCGTACCAGAGGGCGGCTGTCATTGCGGGCGCAGATATCGGCATAAATGTCTTCCACATGGTGGAGCAGTTTGTCTACCGATTCAGGTGCGGCACTGAATGCCGTGATACTTTGCCATATTACACCGGCACAGTCACAGTCATACTCAGGAGAGCCGTAGACATGCCACTCATAAAGCAGCTCGGCCAGCACCAGGGCTGTGGTATCAGAGCTCAGACTGCTGCTTTGCTCATCACGGCCCAGCAGGCCCTGAGACATCAGCAGCTGAGCCATTTCTTCAAGATTAATCTGCTGTCTGTCATGCAGATAACTGGCCGATAGACAGTCGATAGCATCAAGTCCCTTATCGGACTCCAGTGCTCTTATCCCCCATACACTCATTTTTCCCTCCTTGCATTCATATCAGGGCGGTACTGCCCCAGCCTGAATGCGCCAGGATACTGTTCAGGAAATGTTCCTGTTACTCCCTTCATTCCCCGCCATCCCTAAGACCATTATCCTCTGACCTCAAGAGTCGCGGTGATAAAACCCTTCTGGCCTCATAAGGCCGGTGACGGGGCTTTCATTGTCAATGAGCCCCATGCTGCCATCTGCTGACAGGCCCCATATGTCATGATTACCGGCCGTATGCAGTCTCCGCTGATAAAGCGCAACTCTGTGTGCAGCTCAGTATGCTGCTCTGTGTGCAGGTAATCTCAGTCAGCCTGGAAAGTACGATAGCCGCGACTCATGTGCGGCAACTGCCCCTCAAAAATCGCGCTTTGTCCGGCATAAACCTTGTCTCAATAAGCCGGTAAATCACATCTGGCGACCGACGCAGGCAGGTCCTGAGCAGTGGGCTGCAACTGTTGCACAGCGCTGAGCGCCTGCGATTTAGACATAGCAAAGTACAGGATAAATGTGGCAGGCATATAGAGCTTAATACAGTATGGGTATGCATATTCCTGCATGCTCTGCAGATGTCAGGCTTTCCGGCGCAGGCTCCTGGCCTGCTGTTATGCTGTTGCGCATTTGCCGCTCAGATCGCCATGACAGATAAGCTCCTCTGGCATCATCCGGGCTCTGCATTAGCTCAAGTTGACCACAAACTGCTCAGGTCGTTATGGCAAATAAGCTCCTCTGGCATCATCCGGGCTCCGCATTAGCTCAAGTGGACTACAAACTGCCTGTGCTCTATATCTGTGGAGTGGGATTGAGGTGAATGTTCCTGCCTGGCTGTCATATCATGGCAGCTGTAAAATTTGTGCAGTGATACATCCATAATAGTAATTTCCTGAAGCCATGGCACAGATAAAAGCTTGAAACTATGATGTGGATCCCGCTTTGAACAGCGATAATTTTCTGCCAGGAAATGGCCTGTTTATCAGCTTGCATCTAGAACTGTCCGTGGGCTTGCAGCCACCTGGTCTGCCGCCCTCTGCAGTGTGTTGATGCTGTAACCAGTACCCAAATGGTGCTGCAAAGTCTTTTACAGTGCATATCCTGGCAACTCAGGCCCATTCGCAGCAAAAAGGGCGTTTTCTTGCTGTTGTGTCAGTCCCATACACAGAGCATAAGGCCTTAACTCAGAGGGAGACCAACACCTTCATACAGCTGTGCCTGTCCCATGGAGTGGGAGCGGCCGATTGACTGAGAGTGAGACCGACCCCATCAAACCGTTGTGTCAGGCACATGGACTGTGATGGGCAGATTGACTGAGAGTGAGACCGACACTGCTGTGCAATAAACGCAGTCGGAGTCAGGCTTGCTGACGAGGGAGTGGCCGGGGAGCCGGGTTACTCTGACACTCACGCCGGGATGAATATCAGTACAGTACAGTACAGTACAGTACGTAGAGGAAAGACAGAATGATGGACCGTATGATGCGATGCTGTTGAGAGATGATTTAAGCGTCTCAGGTGACTGTACTTTGAGAAAACAGGCAGGGACAGTCTGCATGGAACAGATGGTGAGCTGAAATCATGCAGCCTGGCTTTGGGCAGCGCCATGCAGTACGTCGAGCTGGCGGGCTGGTTGAGCTCCGTCCGGGAATGCTGGAGCGGGCGCTGACAGCAAGATAATTAGAGCATATGGGCCCTGGGCCTGTGGGGACAGGGTTCATGGGGCCTTGCTCAGGAAAGAGTCAGCCCGTGCACTGGTTATCTGCAGGCATGAAAAAACCCCTGATTCCCTGAGGGAAAGAGGGGCTTTTATCAAAAGTGCTTTTATCAAAGGTGCGGCATGCTGTGCTCACTTACCAATGGGGGGCCTGATACAGTGCATCACTTGCTGCGCTCATGGTAAGTCCCCTGCTCTGAGCTTACTTCTTATCAGAGAGTTCAGATCTGTCTGCACAGGCTGCTGTTGCACCACTGTCATTTGCGCCTGCAGAGGAAGAATCAGACCTGGCAGCCGGTGCAGGTGTATCCTTGAGGTCAGCACTGTCATGACCTTCTGCATTATCCTTAGTGTCACTGTCCTTGCTGTCACAGGCTGCATTGATCTCGGCGAGCTCTTCAGCCTCAGCCTGAGCGCGCTGCGCAGCCATGGCATCGGCTGCTGCCGGAGATGAGACGCAGGAAGGGCAGCCTTTCTTAAGGGCACGGAAGGTTTTGATATTGTTGAAAACGGTATAGCCTACAAAGGA
Source organism: Anaerobiospirillum sp. NML120511 (assembly GCF_023050955.1). Lineage (NCBI taxonomy): Bacteria > Pseudomonadati > Pseudomonadota > Gammaproteobacteria > Aeromonadales > Succinivibrionaceae > Anaerobiospirillum > Anaerobiospirillum sp. NML120511. The sequence continues at coordinate 13,000 of NZ_JALKIK010000014.1, read as the reverse complement.
CAGGGGAATAGCCAGGAAGTAACCGCCCAGTACACTCAGATACTTGAGGGTAATACGGCTTGAGGCCTTGTCTGCCGCCTTGCGCAGATTGATACGACGTGCGGCCATGAACTGAATGGCAAGATAGGACAGAGGATAGAGTATCCAGCTGAAGATAAAGTACAGGCCAAGACCGATGGTGGCCAGGTCCTCAATATTACGGGCCCCCTTTTCTATGGACTGGTAAAGAGAGACGAGGAAAATCAGAGGCAGAGGGGAAACAATAAAGAACTGGATAAAGTAGTCCGCGCGGTTGAAGTTCAGATGCTCAAGAGGATTCTCCGGCAGCTGATCAGCTTCATTATGAGACATGGTCTGTGTTACTCCTGATTAAATAGACGCCACAGAATAGCACTTATAAGGACAACTTGAAAAATTTCACTCCCGTTTTACGACAGGGATCGCACCAGTGGTGCAAACTCAAGCCTCCAGCTGCCCCGGCTCCTGCAAAAGCCCTCGCAGCTGAAGCCTTATGGACATCCGCTGCTGCTCATACTGTCCCGGCATTTGACTGTACCTTGAGCCAGACCTCCGGCTGATTACTGCGCTCTGCGTTTGCGTACACTTAACTGCCTCTCACAGACAGCCTGGAACTGGCTTTTTCTTATGCACAACTGGCCTTGCTGCACTCCTCATACACCCTTATGCTGTGTTCTGACCTGTATTCAGGTATGAAAGCCGACAGCAGGTGTTCAAATCATGATGCCTGCTCAAAGTGGCGAAAAGCCTGAGGTAAAGTGTGAGCAAGCGCCCCGGAAAGGCTGTATGAGCAAAGCACGTTCAGCCTGGTGAAAATGATGATGTCGTTTTACCTTATCAAATGGAAGCCTGAGGGCTGCAGTATTGAAAGCCAAACATACTTTCATCTGTTTACGCATATAACATTTAAGCAAGGTTTCGCGCGCAGCTGCACACCAGACATAATTTAAGTGCACTGACTGCCATACTCGTGCAGGCCTGAATGGCCGCCATGGACGGTAATGAGACTTTTCTGTTTGCGCCCGTAAACAGGCGCCATCATCGTCCTTTCACTGGTGAGAGCGGCCAGGCCAGGCACGGTACATTAACCGACGAAAGCGGCCAGCCATGGACAGCCTCTTCACCTGCGGGAGCAGCCATGGTATGCCATGGCTTACTAAAGCACTTTACACATAATTACAGGGTAGAGCTGCATTAAGCTTTCACATGAACAGGTGCGGCTGTTCTGCATGGAGGCCACATGTCACTGACAGAGCAATGAGGCTGACAAGACAGACAGAGGGCAGGAGGCAGGGGGACAGGAACAGGGCTGCAGTTTTGTAAGGTACGGGACGGGATGAGACTGGTACTGGAGTATGGCCTTGCGCAAGGGCCAGAAGGCAAAGTCATGGTCTGCTCTGGCCGGCACTGGTGACAGGCGGTGTGCAGCCCTGCAGGGGTGGCCGGTGGCGTCCGGCGCCTGCAGGGCTGTGAAGATATCAGTGCCAGAACAGCTGCCAGACGCTGGAGCGGCTTAATGAGGCAGCCAGCAGATCAAGGCTGTGGCTTGCGGCAGTAAGGTCAGGGCACAGGGCGCTGACCTCACGGGTGATGGCCGGTACTGTTTCCGGAGCCGGGGCACGAGGCAGGACAAATTCCATACGGTTGTAGCCAATCACGGCCGGTACGGCCTCGTAGCGCTGATGCCACAGATAGCTTACGGACATGAGATCGGTATTGTCAGGTGCTGTACCCCAGCGGCCTGCAGGCAGCCAGGCAAAGATTTCATGGCAGCGGGTTACAGGAATATGGGCCAGGATAACAGGCAGACTGACATTAAGGCGGCTGTTCCAGAAAGAGCTCAGACGGCTGCAGGAGGTACCGCAGTGAGCAAAACGCTGCCAGCTGCCATTGCCAAGGCGGTTCCAGGCGGCAGTAATGGCTGAGGTTGCAGATGCGGCTGCCGCACGACCGGCAGCAGCTGCACGGGCCTCTACCTTTTCCTCAGTACTGCGACCTGAGGCCAGGGCGGCACGGGCAGCAGCGCGGGTAGCAAGGCGGGCACGATCTGAAGCTGCTCTGGCTACCTGACGGACGTGACCTTCATAGCGGCTGCGCAGCACCTCATCACCATCGGAGACATCGTGGGCAATGAGCTGCTGGCGCAGGCTGATGACCTTGTCTCTGTTAAAGTGCAGGCCCGGTGAGTCAAAATTGCTGCGATCGCTGTTGGCCATAATGGTACGCCACAGTCTGATATCAGGGATGACAATCAGCGGGAAAGTACCCTGAGCAGGGCCCCTGTCGCGGGCTTCCTGCCAGGCGGCGATAATCTGATCGTCCTTGCGCTGAGCCGGGAAATAGGTGCAGTCGCAGTCCATATAGCGGATAAAGGCACGTACCAGAGGAGATGGTTCGCGCGAGCTGGAGCTCAGATCATAGGCCTGCCAGCGTACCATTTCCTTTTTGTAATGAGCCACGCGCTGCTGATAACCGGCCTCATTCCAGCTGTTAATCTCTACAGGGATGCGCTGAGGCTCATTAAGGCCGCCCTTGCGCTCTCTTACGTGTATAAAGTCACCAAAAGAGCGTCCTCTGCTGGTAAAGAAGGCTGACAGCAGACGGCCATGGAAGACATCACGCACGAGGCCGCGCAGATTGATGCTCTGAGGAGACTTGCGCACCATCTCTATCATTTCCGGGCAGGTCTGACGCAGCATGGGACTGACCATGTCATTTTCAATACACCAGCGCAGATAGAAGGCCATATTGGTACAGGCTGACAGCTCGGCAAGGGCCCGGTCAATATGCCCAGGATCCATACCCTGATCTTCAATAAGATGGCGCTGAGCTGACTCCATATAGGAGGACATGTCGTCTATGACATAATTTTCGTCATCAAGGACATGATCATAATAGTGACCGGCAATGGTCAGTACGCTGGTACCTGAGCGCAGCAGACCAGGCTCATCAACAGGCCTGCCTGTGCTGTCAGTCTGTGCAGACAGGCCGTCAGTAAGACCTGCGGTCTGACCTGGGGTACTGATACCGGCAGGAACCAGACCAGCCCGGCCGCTGCCAGACTGCACGGCTGCATTCTGAGCACCACTGGCAACCTCAGACGCTTCACCAGGCAGGGATTTATCTCCGGTAAAGGTATTTTCAAGCAGACGGCGGCCAATAAGATGGCGAAAATCAGGCATGAGCTCAACAAAGCTGCCTTCGGTGAGCTTGAGATCTTCCTTGATAATCAGGGCAGCGGCCTCGCCTAAGAAGGCCAGGGCTACCATCTCATGATCGTGGGGATCAGTAAGCTCGAGCTCCTCCTTGCCGAACATGTCCATGCCTCTGGTACGCAGAGTAAAGTCAGCTCCGCTGCCGCTTTTTTCGTACCACAGCCACAGCCATACCGGCAGCTCACCATGCTGCAGTACCTGAGCATAATCGTGATAGTAATCAGGATGATAGACAATGTGGCCGCAGAAAATACCGAGGGTACTTTCCTGACAGCTCAGGGCATCCATAATGCGGGTAAACAGACAGGCCTGTTCAAGCTGAGTCTTTCTTACCATGGGAAGCATGGCAATAATTATGTGGGCCTGATGACGATGGACGGGATTAAAGCCGCCCTTACGGCGGAAAGGAGACTGGATATAGCTGGCAAGGCGTGGTTCACCTACAGGACGGGACTGCAGGGAGATCATGACGCGGCACTGCTCACAGGTAAAAATGAGCGTAGGCACACCGGCAGTGGCATTTTCTATGTTCTGGACATTAAGGCGCCAGATCTGCCACAGATCGCGCAGCAGCTTTTCCTTGTCAAAATGATCATCAGAGAGCAGCACAATACCGTTGAAGACATCAGCATACTCACTGGTGTCCTGAGCGGCACTGTTGTCACGACTGCTTCTGACGCTGCGGCGTGCTTGCTGATCCATTATGAGTAAGCTCCCATCCAAATTAAAACCTGAACACCCATTATAACCGCACAAAGCCCTGCATGGATCCTGCCGGGGCCGCCAATGCGCCACTGAGCTGGTTTACCGCAAAAAATACGGCGGCAAAACCGCCCTTACACAGAAAATTTATACTGACACCCACCACAAACAGACCGTAGTGCGCAGAAGTGCTGCCCACAGGCCAATGTCATGCAGGTACAGGCCAGTCCGAAAAGCAAAAAGCGCCAGCGCAGTGTCACCTGTACCCCCGGCAGCACGGCTGTTATGTACCATGAGACCACCTGCTCCTGTCTGCACCTGCACCCGAATCTGCACCTGGACCTTCAGCTGCATTGCACAGGAACCTTACTTATGCCTTAACATCATCAGTACTGCAAACGCCCGCCAGGTCTAATGTACTTAAGGTCCTGCAAGGTAACGCTGCTTCCACTCCTGCACCTGCCTGCCTGTCTGGCGGGCTGACTGACTGAGACTGTCTGAGTGGTTAAAAACAGCAGCTGTATGGCCACCAGCATGCGCAGGCAGCCGCGCAGGGGCTGCTCTCGTGGTTAAAAGGTGCAGAAAATTACAGAGCCTGATGGTTAGAGGCAGAGCAGCGAAGGTGCTCAAGGTCTTTAAGGCTGCGAAAATGTCATGGACCAGGTGCAGGGCAGAATACTGTGCTGGATGCAGGTCAAAGACTAACAGGGGCGGAAACAGGGTAGAAACAGGAGCAAAAGAGCACTGGCACAGAGGACCGCTCCGACTGCAAAAGCAGCGGGCCTTTAAGGCGGGGAAGTTTTCAGACAGCGGCATGAGCACTATGACCGGCTGTGCTTCTTTGATGATATGGTCATGATTAAAGCCGCGTGACAACAAATCCCGGATGGCTGAGGTCACACGGCTGACAGGGGCTACAGGAATGCTGCCAGTGATGCAGGAGTTACTCTGTGGGGACTGCACTGGTGGTAGGTCTTAACAAAGAGGGACTGAGGGTCAAAATGCGCGCACAGATCTTCACGGTAGCCGCACTGCCAGGCACGCATGCCGTCACCGAGCTCCACGAAATCTACTGAGTTGGTGCTGCCAGGCTCTGCTATGGTCTTTTTCCAGTAGAAAATACTGATCTGACGGCGCTCAAGGTCATGTTTCTTATAGCGCTCCATAAAGAAGAGGTTGGCAAAGAGGGCCTGAAGCTCCTGCTCGTTGCGATCGGCTACAGGGGAGAAATCATTGATCAGGAAATTGCGCAGGGCAATATCGGTAAAGTAAATACGCAGGCCATCGCTTTTTTCACCTGAAATGGCCAGATGCAGGGAACGGCAGGATTTAATGGCAAGGCAGCGCTCCAGAGCCGATACATACTCCTTGAGCACCTCAGGTCCCAGGCCCAGAACCTGACTCATTTCATCAAGGTCCAGCTCACGACCCAGCTTCTGGGCCAGCAGTACCAGCAACTCATGAAACTTGTCTCTGTTAAGACGTGGGGCGGCCAGCAACAGATCATTGAGCAGCAACTCGAGACGCTGACTGCACTCCACCCTTAAGCGTTCATGCGTGGTAATAAGAGCGCGGCCATTATCTGATCGGACCTCACTGTCGGTGGCACTTTCAGGCATCAGTCCTCTTACCATGCACAGATCGACCTCCGCTGAGACGCGCCGAGGATCATCACTGGCGACAATTTCATTGAGGGTAAAAGGCCAGAGATAAACCTCGGTAAAGAGCAGGGACTCCTCGTCTATATTGACCAGACGTTCGATATTGAAGCTGAAAAGATCATCATCAGAGCGGTTGAGTCTGAGGTCAATGGCGCTTGTTATCACAATGAGCTTATGGTGCTTACTGGCTTTATTGGCGCGGGCCAGAGCAAACAGAATCTTGCTGATGCCAGGTACCTTATGGGCATTCTTGATGAGCAGGGAATTTTTGTCCTGCAGGAACTCTGCGGCATTGTCCTCACTTACTGATCTCAGGTACAGGGCATCAGAGGGATCGCCGCCATCCAGGCTGACGCTGGCGCCTCTTTCCTGAAGAATCTCGTTTACCAGTGAGCTTTTGCCACAGAAGTGAGGGCCGTAAACAGCCAGAATCTTACGGGTATTGTGCTCTCTGACCAGAGGGGTCAGAGTACGCTTGATAACAGCCATAAATTTTTCCTTACAGGCCTGAACAGGCCAGCAGTGTGCCGAAGATAACAGCAATGACGCCCGCATCTGTCCCAGCAAAACCTGTAGACCGATAAACCAGTGCCCTGATTCTCAAGTAAGAAAGCAAAGCTCAGAAATACCTGGTTTTCCACGACAAACTTCCATACCAGGTCTCGGAACCACAGCTTTGCCAGGCCTCCAGCCAGAGCAAATCACCACGATAAAAACCATGCATTGCTCACAAGGCATGTGATGAAGGCAACCACCTGCCCGCTGTGCCAATAAAGCTTTCCTGCCATTCAAGACCAGTACCGTACCGAAAAGACCATGCCAGATACGGAAAACCAGCATCTCAGACAGACCAATCAAGACCAGTCCCGTACCGGGCAGGCCATACCATATACGGGAAAGCGTTTCTTAGACAGACCATTCAAGACCGGTACGGCCAGGCCAGACAGGTCTTGCACGGGTCAGTCATGGCCTGCCATCTTGCTGCGCAGACAAGCTACAGCAGCGCGGCGTCATGAGAGCAGCCTGATATTTATGCCCGAGGCAGATAAAGCTGAGCCGGCTCAGCTCAGTCATAACACGGCAACCTTTATCCAGGGTGGCAGCTGCGTCAATTACAGCATAACAGACATGAAAAGCTCTAAAAATCATGATTTATTGATACTGTAACCAATATCGCAAACAGAACCGTAAGGGACGGCAAACAGCTGTTATCAGGCCCTTGCTGGCTAATCGGCTGAAATGTTGATGTCATACATGCAGCCTTAACAGTCTATGAATATCATATCTCCATTCATATTTGTAATCAGCCACAGATCGGCTCCCGGCATTAAACCCGGCACAACAGGACAGGCACCTGCATATAACAGCAGGCCGAGGGAGAAAAAGCAAACAGCAAAGACCAGGAGCGGCAGCCCCAATGATGCAAACTCCTAAATACCGATCATCTCCCAGCCCCAACATCGGTTGAGGCTACCCTCAGGGAGCCGTCAATACGCAGTATCAGAATCAGAAATAGTCTTTGCTGTCCGGTACGAGAGCTTACCGGGCCCCCACCAACAAGCTGCTTGAGCTGATCAAACAGCACACAGGGGAAAGAAAAAGAATAGATATGGCCCGAGCAGAGCTTATTAAAGCCCAAAATGTGCACCAATACATTGATGGTAAATTATATGAAAAACAGCTTCTGACTGGAGAATTGGAGTCATTTCCAGCTAAATAACGCATGTAATCAACATTGAAACTGTCATTTTTGCTGACAGAGAGGGTCAATTCAGGCCATGATGCCGGCACATGGCCAGTATTTTACTGCCATTTTCATCAGATCCGTCAAATAATCCTGGCATAATTATTAGAAATGTTTAAATTCTGACTTGGCAATGAAAGATTTAAGAATAATTGTGATCACTGTCAACTTATTTTTGTATTTTCTAATTTAATATTAATACTGCAAAAGGTGCTTTCAAGAGCATCGCCATCTTTGTACTTTGTGCATACGCAATGTATGCGAGGAGCCATTTTGAGTAGCGAAATTGGTTCAAAAGACCTGCAATGCGACACAGTTAACGTAGACGCAGGCATGGATGACAGGAAAGAGAAGGCAACAGAAGGAAAGCGAGTGCTTATGGAGGGAGAGGTCAACAATGATCTTGTTGCAGACAGAGAATCAGACGACACCATTAATGCACTGAGATCCAGTGAATTTACACACGATGGTGGCGCTAAATTATTAACAGGTAACAGACATTTCTGCAGGGAAATAGTGAGTTCTTTGTGCTCAGATCAGTTCCCTGAAGTCAAAAACATAGACTGGGACAGCTTCCGGAAACTGGATACCCAGATTCTCACGGACAAATGGACTACGAAATATGCCGACAGTGCGTTCGCAGTCTCATTAAGGGACTATCCGGAATCAAGAATCATCATTCACTTTGAGTTTCAAAGCAAGCCTGACCGCCTGATGCCTTTTCGTCTTGATGTCTACGCCAGTGGCCTTGCTAACAGTGACGAAGAGTTTTCCATCTTTTCTTCTACAGAAATGAGGCCAGGTATGCTTCAGATCGTCATTTACACCGGTTCTGAAGGATGGAATAAAGGAAGGATATGTGGTGTTATTGACAGCAAAACCACTGCATCATTTAAAGAGTTCGCATGCAGGCAGAACAGGGTATTTATTGATCTTGGAAATTATGGTATAAGTCGATTGATAGCCTGTGCGAATATCGGCACTTGCCTGCTGGGATTTATGACTCCCTCTGAAGTTCATGATGTTGAGAGACTGATTCAACACTTGAAGGAATTAATCAGGACCACTGAGATTGACGATTCTCAGAAACGTACAGTTGTCGAATATGTCGACAAGTATGCCAAAAACATTTTAGGTATCAACGATCTTCGCAGCAATGTAGATGCAGAGGAGGTTCTTATGGATTTAAGAAGCAGAATTGAAGCCAGCTATAAGCGCATTGCCCAGGAAGCCGAGGATAAATGCCTAGATAAAGGCATTGCACTAGGCAGAGCCGACTCAATTAAAGATATCATGGATCTCAGATTTGGTGGTATGCCTGATGAGTCACTGGCTGCGCTGAGAGAAATTAATGACATTGCTGTTATGCGACGCATTCAAAATGCAGCCGTTACCGGGGACAGGGACGAGGTACTCAACCTTATAGCACAGAGCAGGCTTGCATAAGCACGTAGCTGCAGGCCTCGGCCTGCAAAGACAGGGTATCTTAACAGGTAGTAAGACGGGCAGCCTCAGGGCTGCCCTTAAGCTATCTTGCAGGACAGTAACTAACGAGAACCGGACAAATGGATTTAAGAAGCAGAATTGAGGCCAGCTATAAGCGCATTGCCCAGGAAGCCAAGGATGAAGGCATTGCACTAGGCAGAGATGAAGGCATTGATGAAGGCATTGTAATCGGCAGAGTTGACTCAATTAAAGATATCATGGACCTCAGGTTTGGTGGTATGCCTGATGAGTCACTGGCTGCACTGAGAGAAATTAATGACGTTGCTGTTATGCGAAGCATTCAAAATGCAGCCGTTACCGGGGACAGGGACGAGGTACTCAACCTTATAGCACAGAGCCGGCCGGCTTAAGCACGTAGCTGCAGGCCTCGGCCTGCAAAGGCAGGGTAATCTTTACAGGTGGTAAGCCGGGCAGCCTCAGGGCTGCCCTTAAGCTATCTTGCAGGACAGCAACTAACGAGAACCTGACAAATGGATTTAAGAAGCAGAATTGAAGCCAGCTATAAGCGCATTGCCAAGGAAGCCTACGATAAAGGCTATGCTGAAGGCTTTGCTATAGGCTATGAAGAAGGCTTTGCTATAGGCTATGCAGAAGGGGTTGCTATCGGCTATGCTGACTCAATTAAAGAGATCATGGACTTCAGGTTTGGTGTTATGCCTGATGAGTCACTGGCTGTGCTGAAAGAAATTAAGGACGTTGCTGTTATGCGACGCATTCAAAATGCAGCCGTTACCGGGGACAGGGACGAGGTACTCAACCTTATAGCACAGAGCCGGCCTGCATAAGCAGGTAACTGCAAGCCTCAGCCTGCAAAGGCAGGGTAATCTCTTTACAGGTCGTAACCAGGAGCAGCCTCAGGGCTGCCCTTAAGCTATCTTGCAGGACAGCAACTAACGAGAACCTGACAAATGGATTTAAGAAGCAGAATTGAGGCCAGCTATAAGCGCATTGCCCAGGAAGCCGAGGATAAAGGCATAGATAAAGGCATTGTAATCGGCAGAGATGAAGGCATTGTAATGGGCCGAGCTGACTCAATTAAAGATATCATGGACTTCAGGTTTGGTGTTATGACTGATGAGTCACTGTCTGCGCTGAAAGAAATTAAGGATGTTGCTGTTATGCGAAGCATTCAAAATGCAGCTCTTACCAGAGAAAAGGACGAGGTACTCAACCTTATAGCACAGAGCCGGCCTGCATAAGCAGGTAACTGCAAGCGTCAGCCTGCAAAGGCAGGGTGATCTCTTTACAGGTCGTAACCAGGAGCAGCCTCAGGGCTTCCCTTCACTGCCCTAAGGCAATCTTGCAGGACAGCAACTAACGAGAACCTGACAAATGGATTTAAGAAGCAGAATTGAAGCCAGCTATAAGCGCATTGCCCAGGAAGCCTACGATGAAGGCATTGCACTAGGCATTGATGAAGGCATTGTAATAGGCAGAGCTGACTCAATTAAAGACATCATGGACTTCAGGTTTGGTGGTATGCCTGATGAGTCACTGGCAGCACTGAGAGAAATTAAGGACGTTGCTGTTATGCGAAGCATTCAAAATGCAGCTCTTACCAGAGAAAAGGACGAGGTACTCAACCTTATAGCACAGAGCAGGCCTGCTTAAGCACGTAGCTGCAGGCCTAGGCCTGCAAAGGCAGGGTGATCTCTTTACAGGTCGTAACCAGGAGCAGCCTCAGGGCTGCCCTTAAGCTATCTTGCAGGACAGCAACTAACGAGAACCTGACAAATGGATTTAAGAAGCAGAATTGAAGCCAGCTATAAGCGCATTGCCAAGGAAGCCTACGATAAAGGCTATGCTGACTCAATTAAAGATATCATGGACCTCAGGTTTGGTGGTATGCCTGATGAGTCACTGGCAGCACTGAGAGAAATTAAGGACGTTGCTGTTATGCGAAGCATTCAAAATGCAGCTCTTAGCTGGGACAGGGACGAGGTACTCACCCTTATAGCACAGAGCCGGCCTGCTTAAGCACGTAGCTGCAGGCCTCGTCCTGCAAAGGCAGGGTGATCTCTCTACAGGTCGTAACCAGGAGCAGCCTCAGGGCTTCCCTTCACTACCCTAAGGCAATCTTGCAGGACAGCAACTAACGAGAACCTTACAAATGGATTTAAGAAGCAGAATTGAAGCCAGCTATAAGCGCATTGCCCAGGAAGCCAGGGATAAAGGCATTGTAATAGGCAGAGCTGACTCAATTAAAGACATCATGGACTTCAGGTTTGGTGGTATGCCTGATGAGTCACTGGCAGCACTGAGAGAAATTAAGGACCTTGCTGTTATGCGAAGCATTCAAAATGCAGCTCTTACCAGAGAAAAGGACGAGGTACTAAACCTTATAGCACGGAGCAGGCCTGCATAAGCAGGTAACTGCAAGCCTCAGCCTGCAAAGGCAGGTGATATATTTACCAGCGGTGAAGGTGTCTTTGTCATGTACAGTTAAGGCAGCCCAGGGGCTGCCTTAACTCAAGAGGTCCAGATAGACTGGCCTGATTATGCATGCTGATGTTGAAGCGTGTCTTCAAGATTCTTCTCGAAGTCCTTGATGCTTTTGACGCTGGTGGCCAGAACAATGAATGAAGCCAGGGTATCTGGTGACTTCACTGCATTGAGACGGCTTTTCAGCCTGTCAGTGACATTGCCAAAACGGGTGCACAACTGCTCAATAATCAACTTGCAAACATACTTATTATGTTTTCTGAAAGCATCGGCAACAGCCTTCTTAGAGATGCCAGGAGTGGCTTCAGCAATGATGCCAGCTTTGGCCTTGGCAATCAGCTGATCATCGTAGGCTTTCCAGCGCTCGTCGATATATACCATTAAAGACTCCCAATTATTTGAAGTTAGCCCTGGTCCAGGTCAGCCAGGGCCATATGCTGAATGTGCCGGGATGAATGCCTGAGGCTGTATGGGCTGACTCAGGAACACTGGAGCTGTCATCAGCGCCAGCGGTGAAGGTGTCTTTGTCATGTACAGTTAAGGCAGCCCAGGGGCTGCCTTAACTCAAGAGGTCCAGATAGACTGGCCTGATTATGCATGCTGATGTTGAAGCGTGTCTTCAAGATTCTTCTCGAAGTCCTTGAGGCTTTTGACACTGGTGGCCAGAACAATAAATGAAGCCAGGGTATCTGGTGACTTCACTGCATTGAGACGGCTTTTCAGCCTGTCAGTGACATTGCCAAAACGGGTGCACAACTGATCAATAATCAACTTGCAAAGATTCTTATTATGTTTGCTGAAAGCCTCGGCAACAGCCTTCTTAGAGATGCCAGGAGTGGCTTCAGCAACAGCCTTCTTAGAGATGCCAGGAGTGGCTTCAGCAATGATGCCAGGTTTGGCATCGGCAATGATGCCAGGTTTAGCCTTGGCAATCAGCTGCTCATCGTAGGCTTTCCAGCGCTCGTCGATATATACCATTAAAGACTCCCAATTATTTGAAGTAAGCCCTGGTCCAGGTCAGACAGGGCCATATGCTGAAGGTGCCGGTATGAATGCCTGAGGCTGTATGGGCTGACTCAGGAACACTGTAGCTGTCATCAGCGCCAGCGGTGAAGGTGTCTTTGTCATGTACAGTTAAGGCAGCCCAGGGGCTGCCTTAACTCAAGAGGTCCAGATAGACTGGCCTGATTATGCATGCTGATGTTGAAGCGTGTCTTCAAGATTCTTCTCGAAGTCCTTGATGCTTTTGACACTGGTGGCCAGAACAATGAATGAAGCCAGGGTATCCGGTGACTTCACTGCATTGAGACGGCTTTTCAGCCTGTCAGTGACATTGCCAAAACGGGTGCACAACTGATCAATAATCAACTTGCACAGATTCTTATTATGTTTGCTGAAAGCCTCAGCAACAGCCTTCTTAGAGATGCCAGGAGTGACTTCAGCAATGATGCCAGGTTTAGCATCGGCAATGATGCCAGGTTTGGCATCGGCAATGATGCCAGGTTTGGCATCGGCAATGATGCCAGGTTTGGCATCGGCAATGGCATCAGCAATCAGCTGCTCATCGTAGGCTTTCCAGCGCTCGTCGATATATACCATTAAAGACTCCCAATTATTTGAAGTAAGCCCTGGTCCAAGCTCACGGAAGCTGGACATATCCACAACATAGAATTTGCAGTAATTAAAGACATCGTCAATGATGTCGCTTTCTG
>NZ_JALKIK010000013.1:0-106877 GCF_023050955.1 Anaerobiospirillum sp. NML120511 | reverse complement strand
GCCCAGCCCCTCCACTGCATTTATATAAGCAAAACACCCCGCCCGACCAGCCGCCCCCCCGACGCCCTGCCCCAGCCATTCCGCTGCATTTATATAAGCAAAACGTCCCGCCGACCAGCCACCGCCCCGACGCCCTGCCCCAGCCATTCCACTGCATTTATATAAGCAAAACACCCTGCCCGACCAGCCACCGCCCCGACGCCCTGCTGCATCCCTGCATCTCTGCATATATAGAGAGCGCCCACTTACCAGCATATGCCCTCCCGTCTATGGCGCTGCTCTTCATATAGAGGAGCACGCCACCATAGTCCTCTGCCCTGCCGTTATCACCGCTGCTCTACATATATAGAGGCAGGGTCAGTCTGGGCTCAAGTCAGATTATGGCGGACAGGTTTACCTGGGCGGAGCCTGGGCTTAATCCGTTTCTGCCTGTACGCGCCATAATTCTGCTGTGCCATGATCTCAGTCGGAAAGAGCACGGCCATAAGCACTGTTGTCACATGCTCAGCACATACAGGTGCTTAACATCAGTACAGCAGACCGTGCTAACTGAGCGTCCCGTTGGCCGGTGTCTGGTGCCCGATGACAGGCTGTTACTGGCACCGGCACTGGCGGTCGGCTCTGGCGGACGAAAGCCGCAGCCTGGGTTGGGCTTATGGCCGCAGCCCGGGTTGGGCTCATACAGACAAACATATGGACAAAGTGAAAGACGGGCCTTATGAAGCCGGCGGGGCTGACCTTAAAGTCGGCTGTAAGGCCTGAGAACAAACAAACATGGAGGCTGTAGTTGTGGATATGAAGGTGCACTGTGCTGCGATATGAGTGATATAAGCTGCATGGTTCTGCCCGGGGTAGCCAGGTGTGGTGACCTTCAGGAGCGATCGCGGGCTGGCCAGCAGGTTCAAACTGCTGTGAAAAATCAGTAAAAACCGCTGCAAAAATGACTGTAAGAGGCCCCTTTGAGGGTCGATGCCTCGTTTTTTGCGTTTCAGCAACAAAGCCGGAAAGGCCTGTAAACAGGCCATTGGAGCTAAAAGCGTTGCTATTTTCGTGCTTTTGTTGCTATTTGGTTTTGGCCCGTTAATTTTTGGATTTGCGATTGCTAATATGCTTTCGACCCCAGCCAAATTCTGTAAGGAGATGCCGATTGCAAAGCGAAAGTACTTTACTTGGCCAGCGCATACGGGAGATTCGCGAGAAGAACAATATCTCTCAGGAGCAGCTTGCCGAGCACATCCATGTAGGCAACAAGTCATCGATCAGCCGCGCTGAGTCTGGCGGTCTCAAACTCAAGAAGACCCGCGAATATGCAATGAAATACTGCGAGTACTTCCAGCTTGATGAGATACAGCGGGAAAACCTGTTCAAGGCCCAGAAAATCGCTGTTCCTGATACCTCCGCCCTTCTGTGCAACCCTCAGCTCATTGACTCCATTGCTGACGAGTACATGCACATCATCATTGCGTCTACTGTACTTTCCGAGCTGAACCGCCTCAAAGACCGTGGCGACCAGAAACAAAGCCGCGTTGCCTGGCAGATAATCCATGATATAGGCAACACCCCAAATATCATTCACCGCGACTGCTCCCCGGACTTTCACGGCAACAATGACCGGCGCATTGTCAAAACAGCTGAAGAAGCGGCCCGTAAATATGGCTGTCTGGCAGAAATCATCACCAATGACGTGGATTTCTCCGCCATTCTCAAGGCCGACATTCCCAATGTCACCGCCATCCACCTGCCTGAATACCAGGTACGCCGCCAGAAGCTGATCAGCACCGAGCGCATGGCCTGGTTTGACAGATACTTTGCCCTCAGCTACGAAGACATTGATCCTCCCAGCTCTGCTGAGGCCAATGCATATCTGGGCAACGGCCTGACTCTGATTATCTCCACAGTACGCAACCAGGAAGCCAGTCTTGATGAACGCAAGGCCAAGATCAAATGGCTCATCAAGCACGGAGCAGACATCGACAAGCTAGACAACAGCAGATACTACTTTCCGGCTCTGACCCATGCCATACAGGCAGGTGACTTCAAGATCTTTCAGTTCATGCTCGATGAGTGTAACGCCAACCCCAACCAGGGCAACCGCAATCCTTACACAGCCTCCACGTTCCGCCGCAAGAACGAAGGCAACATGCCCCTGATGGTGGCTGCATGGGAAGGCAGGGCCCGCTTTGTTAAGGCTCTGTGCCGCAACAAAAAGACCAGCATCAACCAGCAGGATGGCAACGGCTTTACAGCACTTATCAAGGCCTCAGCCAATCGCAACAGGTACTGCCGCGAAATCCTGCTGAGCTACGGTGCTGATAAGAGCATTGTCGATATCAACGGTCTTACCAGTGAGGACCATTACAAGACAGCCATGAGACAGGGACCGCTGCGCAGTCGTGGAAGGCAAAAGTCAAAATGATCACCCGTGTATGTATCTCCATAAATAACCACTGCAATCTCAAATGCCGCTACTGCCACTTTATTGAAAAGGAACAGTCCATTGAGCCTGCAGCCATGGATATCCCGCTCATACTGGACAATATCCGCAGCCATATTGAAAAGCATGACATCAAGCTCTTCAAGATAGGCTTTGTAGGCAATGGCGAGCCCCTGCTTGAGTATGATCTGCTCAAAAGCTGCATTGAGCGCATTGACGACCTGATAAGAGCAGGCCTCGTGGCTGCCTATACCATCACCAACGGCACGGTCTTTACCCTTGACATGATTGCCTGGCTGCATGACCACAAGGTCAATGTGGGTGTCTCGATCGACGGTATCAAAGAGATACATGACAGATGGCGCTGCCACTCCCACCGCAAGGTCATGCAGGGCATTGAGCTGTACCGTGAAGTCACGGGCTCATGGCCGTCTCTTAACTGCACTGTCGGGCAGGATGTCCTCGACCGGGTCGATGAGACCATAGAGTTTTTCAAAGCCTTTGACAGCCGCATCACTTTCTCGCGCATGACCGGACGCTACGGCATAAGTATTGAGCAGTACCGTGAGTTTCTCGACAGGGCAGCCGCCGTGCTCAACGTACGCCGGGGCGGTTATGACTGCACCATGTACGGAGGCAAATGCGCAGCGGGCATGGACAATGTGTTCTACGCCAACGGAAAGATCTTCATCTGCGGCAACTGCGTGGATATCCCTACTCCCTTTACCTCTGACACCCCTCTGGATCAGGTGCACTTCAATCTTCCTGAATTTGACCGCAACTACTGCTATAAGGAGAGCGTTCTGAAAAGATGAGATTTGCTTTGTATGGTATGCCCTGCGCCGGCAAAACCACCCTGATGAACAGCCTTGCTCACAGGCTAGTCCCCATAAGCGGCAGTCAATGGCTCAATGACAATACAGACGGACAGTTCCGCGCGCTCAGCGAGGCCGAAAAACATAAGTGGCGGGTCAGATATACCCAGTACCTGGCATCACGCGATGACGATTTGATAAGCGACGGTCACTATGCCTTTGAAGATCAGGTGGTGTTCTCCCCTGAAGACGGCGCCGTCTATGATGTATTTTTCTATCTGTACTGTGACCCGGCCCTGCTGTGGGAGCGCATGCAGACCTCACATAAGAACAGCTGCTTTGCACACCTGCGCAAAGTGGATCTGGCCCGCTGGCAGGACAGAGAGATCAGGGAGCTGCGCCGCCACTGTCAGCTCAATGAGCGCGACTTCCATGTCCTGCCGGCCACAACGGTCAGCAAGGATGACTTTGCCCTCTTTGTCGAGGACATTATCGCAGGCATGAACTGCTGTGCTCATGCAGTGCAGATAGCTGAGCAGATCATCTCGTGGTTTCCGGATCCATGTGAGCTGCACATAGTTGATGGTGACCGCACGCTCATCTGCCAGGACAGCTTTCGTATCTGTGCCCCTGAACACCGTACCAATGTCTTTGACGGTAACTTCTACACGGGCTTTCAGTCATGGCTTTTTGCCCGTGAGACCGCCGCGCTCAGCCTTGATACCGGGGCTCTGGAGCGCTGCCGGCTCAACACGAACCTTAAAGACACCATAGGCAATGACAGCTTTGTGGTCCTGTCAGCCGGACTGACCGGGCTGTGGGATAACCTGGCCGCACGCTTTAATCTCAGGCACTGCATAGCCTCACCCCTGATCTCGGCTGATACCAAGTACCACACCGTAAGAATCTTAAGGGAGAAGGGATATACCATAACCGCATGGGGCGACAGCTGCAATGACTGGTACATGTTAGGCAAGGCCGATCGGGGCATGCTGTGCCTGAACGGACGCATCAGCCGCTCCCTTGAGGGCCTGGACTGCAGACACCTCCACCTGTTCTGCCCTCCGGCCGTTCACATCCTCACCGATGCCCTGCCCCCTGCGCCTGTATCCGTGCAGGCGCAGGTCCAGGAGGCCGCACCGGACGCTGCCGCCGCACCGGACGCAGCCGCAGCCCCGGCTGCAGCGCCGGCCGCTGCTGCAGCTGCAGCGGACGTGCGCCCGGGCATAGACCTGTTCGATGAGAGCACGGCCGCCCAGATAAGAGCTGACATTGCTATCTGCAAGTCGGATTCTGGCATCAATGGTCATACCCTTGCTCAGGCTCATCTC
Organism: Anaerobiospirillum sp. NML120511; assembly: GCF_023050955.1. NCBI lineage: Bacteria > Pseudomonadati > Pseudomonadota > Gammaproteobacteria > Aeromonadales > Succinivibrionaceae > Anaerobiospirillum > Anaerobiospirillum sp. NML120511. The sequence continues at coordinate 102,297 of NZ_JALKIK010000013.1, read as the reverse complement.
AACCTGGGCCGCATTATGGGCCAGCAGATGCGCAAAATGTTGCCGCACGAAAGAACTCCGGTGCTGGTACTGCAGCGCGGCGGTTACTTCTTTGGTGCCGGAGTGTATCTGGGCTTTGGCGGGTGCTTCTGTCCTTTCAAGCCTGAAATCGACCCCGTACCCGAGTTTACGGGCAACTTTGCGGTCATAGCTGACAGCGTCATCAACACCGGACGCTCGATACTAAGGCTGATTGACGCTCTCAGGGCGCGCAATCCTGACCTCACAGTCTGTCTTGTAGCCAATGTAGTTCAGAACAATGCTCTGGAGCTGCTAAAAGAGCATATGCTCTTTACCGTGCGCGTCTCGAGCAACAGCTTCACCGGCCGCCGCCAGCACCATCAGACCGGCAACACCGGCCCTGACACCGCCGACCGCCTGTTCAACCTGCTCGACGGCCTGCCTTAGCCGGCCGTCCCGGTGGCACGGCCGGCGCACGGCGCCCATGGCGCTGCTCCACAGGCGTGGCCGGCGCACGGCGCCCATGGCGCAGCCCCGAGGACGAGGCCGGAGCGCCGCCGCCCACGCTGCGCCCTGGCAGCCACCTATTGAAAAGGCCGGGTGAGCTTTTGCTCACCCGGCCTTTTGATTACCGGTTCGTTCGGCACTCAGGGCTGCATGCTGCGCCTGCGGCCCTGAGATCCAGTGCGCATGCTACTTGCGCTTGCCGTCTACTATGTAGCAGGCATCCTTGACGCCGAGCTTACAGGCACGCTGGAAGTAGGTCAGAGCCTTGGCTGTGCTCTTTGGAACACCAACGCCCTCAGTGTAGGCAAAAGCCAGCTGGGTGCAGGAGGTACCAGAGTTCATGGAGCATGCCTTTATGTGGTTCTTGATAGCGTTGTCGTAACGGCCATTTTGCATATCAAGGACAGCAAGGCGCTCACAGCCCAGAGGGGACTTTAACTTACAGCCCTTATCATAGGCCTGCTGAGCAGTAGCCATGTCGTCATTGTTGATGGCGCTGTTGGCAAGCTGCATACAGGCATCAGCACTGCCACCGTCACAGGCACGGGCATAGGCCAGAGATGCACCTGTGGTCAGGTTGCCATAGGAAGCAATCAGAGCGTTACAGGCCATCTTGTGGTCAGCGTTACAGGCATCGGTGAAGAACTTCTGAGAGCCCTTCTGGTTGGCCAGACCCTGCAGGTAGCAGGCCTGAGAATTGCCCTGTTCACAGGACTTGCTCAGAGTGCCATAAGCCTCATTGAGCTTGCCCTTGTAGAAGCTGTAAGTACCGATGAACTGACAGGCCAGCTGATTACCGGATTCACATGACTTGTTGAAGAAAGTCAGAGAGTCGGACAGATTGCCCATGCGTACCTGAGCACGGCCCAGGACAAAGCAGCTGCTCTCGTGGCCCAGTTCACAGGAACGGGCATAGGCCTTACGGGCACCTTCCTTGTTACCGGTACGGGTGTAACGGTCTGCAAGAGCCTGACAGGCAGCGCCGTCATTGAGGTCACAGGCCTTGGAGTAGGCAGCATCACCTTCCTTGTACTTCTTGAGCTCGTACAGGCGGTCGCCAAGACGCAGACAGGCAGAGGAGTTGTTAAACTCACAGGCCTTACGGTAAGAATCAAGAGCACTTTCCTTGGAGCCGGCATCAGCCATGGCCTCAGCGCCCTTGACGCAGTAGGAACCACCGCCAATCTTGCAGCTCATGGCAAAGTTCTGCTTGGCTTCCTTAAAGCGCTTGAACTTTGTGTTTACCATGCCCATCTTGTGGTAGGCCTCAGCAGCAATGGCCAGATCGCCTGCCTCAGTAGCCAGGGTATAGGCCTGCTCGAGCTCTTCGCGAATGTAACGGCCAGGCAGCCAAGTCTCAATATCAAGACCATCCTGCCATGCACGGTACATCATGTCACCCTTGACCAGACAGTAGCGACGCTCGCCACCACAGGCACGTCCAGCAAGGTAGATAGCACTCTTGAGATCACCGAAGTCACGGCTGTTTTCATAGTCTGCAAGAGCTTCAAGAGCCATAACTTCACAGCTCTTACCGCCACGCTCACGACAGTCGGTCTTGATCATTTCAGCACGGGCGATGATGGCTTCCTGCATTTCCTCATCGGTCATCTGCAGGTCCTGGGCGCTGGCGCCACTGTCGGCCACAGCTGCAATCTGATCCTGTGACGGACCGCCACATCCAGTCAGGAGCATACCGAGGCCTAAAAAGGCACTGCCCCACAGGCCCAGTAATTTTTTACGAGTTGATAAACCGTTCACTTATTCATCTCCTTTGGACTTTTACGACCGGTTCTGACCTTAAAGCAAGATTTGAGCCGCCTCCCTTTTGACAGCTCATCATCAGTACCTGAACCTGATTTACAGCACGCTCCCGCGCCCTTTACAGCACCATCACAGACCACCCGCGCCCCTGTTATCCCCTGGTGCATCCCCGGATAAATGCTCCGGATGTACCCCGCTTAAAACAACTGTACACCAGGCCCCCTGGCATCAAATAAGCCCTGAACAGCCACGATAAACAGCCTCAATATTAAGGCAGCCCGCCCCCCCACAAACCCTGCCAGTTATGACCGGCTCCAGGTAACATGGTCATGCCGGCCCTGGGCTACGCACGCTGCGTCCTGGATGAACACGCACTCCACCACCTTATGCGGCGCACCTCCGCAGTTCGATACTAACCATGACAGTATCCTGTCAGGACAAAGGTCCATGAGGGCATGTCACCGGGGTGCGCACCTGCACGAAAGCCTGGTCTGCAATACAGGAAAAAGGCTGCGGGTCATGAGGGAAATCTTTGTAGAAAAATCAAGGTGGGAGAAGGTGGTGAAAGGCTGTACGGGGCTGCATTTTTGTGGGCTTACATGCAGATAAACTGCATATAATGGGGATTTAATAATTTTTTTGTTGCAAAGCTCTCAATTTATGATTTTTTCCCTGCCCTTTTGATATAATACCGCGTTTAGTGCCACAGGCAGCCTGTATGATAAGTGATATGGTAGTTTCGTGGCTTAAATCTTTCTAAGTACTTTGAAAAACCAGGAGCTATTTGTGCCTAATATTAAGTCTGCAAAGAAGCGCGTTATTCTCACCGAGAAGTCCCGTCAGCGCAATGTTGCTGCCCGTTCCAAGATGCGTACCTTAATTAAGAAGGTTCTCGCCGCTGTTGCTCAGAAGAACAAGGAAGCTGCTGTTGCCGCCTTTAAGGAAGTTGAGCCAGTATTAGACCGCGCCGCTTGCAAGGGTTTAATTCACAAGAACAAGGCCGCTCGTCACAAGAGCGAGCTTGCTGCCAAGATCAAGTCTTTAGCTTAATCCGGCTCCTTTGCTGCAACAGCCCTGCTTGATATCGGCGGGGCTCTTGCCTTGTCCTGCTTGCAGAGCCGCTTTACAAAAGAGCCTGTGCAAGCAGGGTAAAAAAAACTGGCCACCTGGGGTGACGTACCTCAGGTGGCCAGTTTTTTTTATGCCTGCCCTCCGCTACGCCGGGCCCGGCAAGATCCCGGGCCCTGCCCGTCCACGGGCTATACGCGCCCATGGCCCGGCCTGCCCTTATCCCAGGGCCCTGCCCGATCCATGGGGCAGCCCGATCCCGGGCCATGTCATGACATGTGCTCTGGTTCTGCACCGGCTGCAGAAGGCGGCAGGTAAATACCCGGGCGGGCAGATAATATCAGGTGCAGGTACCGTGGTTTGCTCTGACCGGCAGGTCATGGCCATGGGCCAGGCCATCGTCCATGGCCATCGGTCATGGCTATGGGCCAGGCCATCGTCCATGGCCATAGGCAAGGCCATGGGCAAGGACCTGGACTCTGGCTGGACAGCCATCAGCATGGCCTGTTTATCAGGCATTTGCGGTCTTTGCAGTATGGATGCGCTGATGGCCGGGGCTGATGCCGGCGGGCTCAGGTACGGCTGTATCAATTAATACAGTGCTTACAGGCATCTATTTGCCCTTTTCAGGCCTGAAACACTATAATCTGGCAAGAAAATTGCCACATATATGGCCTGATACTGCACTGTCAGCAGATCATCTATTGTATTTCAGGTTGACGCCCAAGGAATTTGCCCATGTCGGATACCAAAAACACTTCAAGACCAAACATTATTCTCTATGTAACTGACAGGCAGCGTGCCGATGCCTGCGGCTGTTATGGCCAGACTCTGGAGACCACTCCAGTACTGGATGAGATGGCTGCTCAGGGTATTATTTTCAAAGAGGCCTACAGCACTCAGGCCTGCCCTAATGCCATGAAGGCCGCTCTGCTCACCGGCCAGGACATGACAAAGACCGGCTGCTTCAAGCGCCACACCCAGCTCAACCCTGAAGTAAAGACCCTGGCTGACCTTGCTGAAGAACAGGGCTATGAGACTGCCTTTACCGGTCACTGGCAGCTGGGCGCCAACGACAAGATTGCTCCTGACAGCCCGGTTACTGCTGAACAGCGTGGCGGTTTCAAAGGCTTCTGGCGTGGCAGCCATGAGATCACAGCCACCTCAAAGTCCATCAATGAGGGCTATGTTTACGACGAGAATGGCAACAAGGTTGAGTTCAAGGGCAACCGCAGCCTGTGCGTAAGCGACTTTGCTGTTGATTTCTTAAAGCAGCATGACGCTGCCCGTCCTTTCTTCCTTACTGTTTTCCAGGCTGAAGCTTTCCAGCGTACCAGAGAAGACGTAGAGGCTCAGATTGAAGATTCCCGTGAAGAGCTGGAAAAGAGCATCGAAGAATACATCGAAAAGAACGAGATTACCGCCATTGCCAAGAAGCAGGAAGTAACCGAGCACATGCGTCTTGCTGCCATGGAGAAGATCTTCAAGTTTGAAAGCGCAGACGAAGAGTTTGAAAAGGAACACTATTTCCCACGCCTGCCTCTTGATGTGCAGCTTTACTCTTCCAATATCCGCACTGACTATCCACGTTACCTGGGCCAGCTGCGCCGCGTTGACGAGGGTCTGGGCCGCATCATCGAGCAGCTCAAGTCAAGCGGTCAGTACGACAATACCTTTATCGTATTCACCTCCACCTCAGGCAACACCTTTGGTGCCCGCTCTGCCAACCACAACACCACCGGCTTTGATGACGCCGGCCGCACCTCCCACAAGGGCAGCACTCATGTGCCTCTGGTAATAGGCGGCGGAGCTGTCAGGGAGCACAGGGAAGTTGAGGCTCTGGTATCAACCGAGTCCGTAGCAAAGACCATTGGTCTGCTCATGACTGGCGGCTGCACCTGCTGTGACAGCCTCAATGGTGAGAACCTGCTGACTGTTGCCCCTGAGGCTGACAGCAGCCGTGCTCTGTACTACATGATTGGCGAGAGCCGCACCGGCCGTGCTATCCGCACCAATGATGAAATGTACGCAGTCTTTGCCCCTGATGTTAAGGGTGAAGAGAGCTGCACCAGCGATGTCTGGCGCGATGAGTTCTATTACGATCTGGTAAGCGACTTCTGCGAGGCCAACAACCTCATCAAGGCTGAGCGCTACAAGGATCAGAAGAAGGCCATTCGTGAGCGTCTGCTTGAACTTATGGAAAAGCATGAGGGCAAGCGCTTTGAGATTCAGGATCCTCTCCCTGACTATGTCGAGGAAGATGACGAAGAAGAAAAGGCTGACGACAAGGAAAAGGCCCCAGCCGAAGATAAGGCCGAAGACAAGACTGAGTAACAGCAAGGCCGAAGATAAGGCTGAGTAACAGCCCGGCCGGCACGACCGGCCGTATCTTTGCCTGACCTGCAGCATCTGAACTGCAGACGCAAAAAAGCCCCGCATCTTAAACAGGATGCGGGGCTTTTTTCATGGTTCCAGGCTTACAGTCCGGAGGGCTGAGGGATACAGGCAGAAGCATACAGTCCGGATGACCGTGGGCCCTGGGCTTAGGGCACTGGCACTTTGCCAGGGCACATGGCTCAGGGCCTCACAGCTGCCTTGTCAGGCAGCTGGCAGGATGATCGCCTGTTTCAGGTTCCCTGTGGTTATCAGGACTCTTTGGTCTCGTGTACATGCAGGTCACGGTCGAAATCCTCAGGGATTTCAATCTGGCGACAGGCTACAGCGGTGAAGACCACGTCAGATGAGGAGTTGAGGGCGGTCTCGGTGGAGTCCTGGACTACGCCGATGATAAAGCCGATACCTACAACCTGCATGGCTATGTCATTGCTGATACCGAAGATGGAGCAGGCCAGAGGAATGAGCATCAGGGAGCCGCCGGCGATACCGGAGGTGCCACAGGCACACAGAACGGCAGCGATACACATGAGCAGAGCTGAGGCAAAGTCCACCTCAATACCCAGGGTACGTACAGCAGCCATGGTCATGATAACGATGGTTACGGCAGCACCTGACATGTTGATGGTACAGCCTAAAGGAATGGATATGGAGTAAGTGTCCTTTGGCAGGTGCAGACGCTCACACAGAGCCAGGTTCATAGGAATGTTGGCAGCTGAAGAGCGGGTAAAGAATGCGGTCACAGCGCTCTGGGTAATGGACTTGAAGACCAGAGGATATGGATTCTTACGGCAGATAATGAAAGCAACCAGCGGATTGAGCACGAAAGCAATCAGCAGCATGGTAGCTACCAGCACCAGCACTACCTGAACATAGTTGATGAGGTTGGAAAAGCCGCCTGGCTGAGTGCAGGAGCTGTATACCAGACCCATAACACCAAGTGGAGCAAAACGGATAACAATACGTACTACACCAGCTACAGTCTGAGCAAGGTCATCAAGTACCAGCTTGGTAGGCTCGTGAGCTACACGGAACATCAGACCAAAGGTAATACCCCAGACCAGAATGGCTACGTAGTTACCCTTCATCAGAGCGGTAACAGGATTTTCCACAGCCTGCATAACGAAGTTGAGCAGCACCTCGGCAATACCCTGTGGAGGGGTAATATCCTGAGCGGCATCAGCAAGAGCCGGGAAAGTTACAGGGAAGATATAGCTCATGGAAAGAGCCAGCATGGAGGCGAAAATCATGGAAACAAAGTAGACCACGATTACCGGCTTCATATTGGTCTTTGTGCCTTTGTTATGTCTGGCAATGGCTGAAGAAACCAGAACAAAAACCAGCAGCGGAGCAATGGCCTTCAGAGCTGACACGAAGAGATTACCCATGGCTGGCAGCACGGTGCTGTCTTCAGGATAGATAAGGGCAATCACTACACCAATCACCAGGCCGATAATGACCTGCATGATAAATGGTACAGCATTGAAAAATCTGGCTATTGGATTATTGGGGCTTATAGGCTCAAGCATGACATGATTTTCCGTTTTGAAATGCCGCTTGCGACATGAGAAAAGAACAGGACACAACCTTTGCTGTGCGCCCGCATTTTATCAGGTTTTAACCGGTAATAGACAAATTATGAGCCCTGAATTATGAAGCTCATTTTCCATAAAATACCGCTACCGCCCCTGAAATGACGCATTGTAGCCGCGCACCCCACCTGCAGCCCATGGCCCAAAGGCCACGGACTGCATGCAAGAGGCCTGAGACCCTTGCAGGCGCCAGAGCAAAATGCCCAGTACTGACTCACTCTGTCCGCCATCCTCTCAGCCACTGGCCTGCTTGCAGGCGCCTGAGCTGCTGGCAAGACAATAAAGGCCGCAAATGCGGCCTTTATTGTCTGCCGGCACGGGGTTTATGGCCCTGTGCCGGAGCTGCCTGCAAACTGCAGACATGCTCAAGGGATGTTCTTATTTACCCTTTGGGCTGGAAAGCTTGATGTGATTGAGGCCACGCAGGTGACGGTTGATTTCCTGCAGGCGCTGCTCCTGATTCTGACGGAAAGAGTCGATCTGGTGGCTGCGCATTTCCTTGGCTTCAATAAGCTGCTCGTAAGCGGCATTGAGGTTGAACAGATAGTCACACACCTGATTTACCTCATCACCCTTGAAGAAAGCAACAGGGCGCTTGCAGCGGGCCAGGGCGTACTGCTCTACCTTGGCAAAGCCACGGTCAATTTCATCAGTCACTGTGTCAACGCGGGAGGTTACCTTGTTCTGAATATCCTGGACAAAGTCCTCAAGCTCCTGAGGGTGATTGGAGGCAAGACGGTCCTGACCGCTGGCATTGTCCTTGATAACCAGCTGACCGTCCTTGAGCCAGATGTAGGAAATACCAATCATGGTACGTCCCTCAAGCAGGCGGTAGGTGCGGTAGATGCTGCTCAGCACATTGTCACTGGCATTGAGCAGATCGTGGCTGTAGTTTGGATAGGCAATGATGGAGGAGTACTCGCCTGAGAGCATGTCAACAATGCGGGTATAGCTGACAAAGTTAGGAGTATCCTCAAAACGGTAACTGAACTCATAATTGCCATTGAGCCAGTCCTGATCGTTATAGCCCAGGGTGGCGCTGTAGCCGTTGAGACGACCGTCCTTGAGGGAAATGATGGAGTAGCCGATTTCGCTTTCGCTGCGGCCGGTGTCAAAACGCAGATAGCTTACCAGGGTGTCCTTTACCTTAGGGTCAATCTCTACCAGGTGCTCGGAAACCTTCTTGTCACCGACAGTACGGACAACACGTCCCAGACCAACAGCACGGCCTTTGGAGCAGTTACCGTCCCAGTACAGAGCTGAGTTTTCGCTGTCAGCAACCATAAATGGCAGCAGACAGGCCTGCTTGTAATTACGTGGCTGCATGCGCTCATCGTAAATATTGCTCTGATCAATCTGTGAGGAGACAGTCTTAATCAGCTCATAATCGCTGATAAGGCGGCTTTCAATAGCGGCATTTGTCTGCAGATTGGACATGCCCTGCTCGACTGCACTTTCAGTGCTGTTACATCCTGACAGAGCTGCGGCTACAGCCACGGCTGCAGTGGTTAAAGAGGCAAACTTTACAGACAGAGCCATAAGCATTTTCCCTGTATAGTCCATAAGCACGACCCTGCTGCAATAACCACAGTCACAGGGCGCAATGGATAAGTTAATTTGGTGACACGGCATTGCGGGCCGTCAGAAGGCCTTCTGAGCGATAAAAACCACAGGCAGCATATGATGGACCTGCACCCCTGACTCAGACAAAATACCATTTACCCGCTGGTAATCATGACCATTTAACATGCCCTGTAAGAAACCGGGCACAAGCCTTGTCCTTAAACCGTCAATTTTATTGCAGCTGCAGCGCTCAAATGGGCTTTAAACAGGCAGTTGCACCTTAATCCAGATATTCACTGCAAATGTCGTGCACACATTCATCCTGCCAGTTTGACAGCCCTGTCGCCCGTCCCGTACGCCGCCACGGCGCCAGGCCAGTTCGGCAATGCCAGGGCGCTGCGTCGCCATCCCGCCTGGCGGCCCTGACAGGCCCTGGCATCCAGGCCCTGCCCATCAAGCCTTGCATCAGCATCAGCTCTGAGCCTGTCATTTGAGTTTTCAGGTGTGGAGCATTAGGCGCAGCTGCCGTCCTTGGGGCCAGCACACCCCCCGACTTAATACTTAAGTCACCTGTGGAAAGTGGGTGCAGCAGCCGCACAAATGGCGTGAACAAGCCATCTGGAACGTACGTTTTACATTTTGAGCAAAAAGTTATAATTTTTTTTCAGGCCTGTGGAACTATTTAAGGCTAAGAGGCTCTAATAATACAGAAAGCGAACAACCCCATCATAAGAAGCTGGTGGGCATCCCTAAACAAGTTTTCATACTATCCCACATATGACGGCCTGACCCATCCCTGTCAGGCCGTCTTTATTTTCCCCGCCTGCGCAAGCCTGCTACTATCCCCTGAGCCCGTCTTCTATCAGAGCAGCCCCTACAGCCACGAAAATGCCACGGCCCCTGCGCACATCGCCCCTCTGGCCGTATGGCTTATTGGCCCTGCACCGACAGCCCCTCAGAGCAAAACCATTTTCTCCACAAAACAACTCCCTGAACTGAGCGCCCGCACCAGCCTGACAGCACCGCCACAAACAGCCTGTTTACAGGCATCATCTGCTGCTGCAGCCGAAACCGCAGCCGGCAACCACCAGTTTTCAACACCATAAACGAGCTGTAATTTTAAATACCCAGCTCCCATCTGCACCATGTCAGCAGCGCCATGTCAGCTGCGACACAAGCTCATGGCGCGAGTACTGTTCAGCTGCGCCATGTCAGCTGCGACACAAGCTCATGGCGCGAGTGCTGTTCAGCTGCGCCATGTCAGCTGCGACACAAGCTAATGCTGCGAGTACTGTCCATCTGTCAACGGTACCGCCATTTGCCTCATGCAGCTTAGAGTTTGCGAGTTATCTCAAGGCGCCACTGCAGTGGTGAGGTGCTGGCGTTTTCAGAGGAGCTTGAGTAAGGCTCGCACTGAGCTGGACTGCAGGCAAAGACATTGCCCACAGCAAGTACGACACCACTGCTGTCCTTTACCAGAGGCTGACAGGCACGCTGCCATGGGGCAATGCCGTGCTCGATAAAGAGCTTTTTGAGCTCACGCGAATGACGGCGGCTTACTGGCTTGAGGCGCAGGGAGCCAGGGGCATCAAAGTCCAGCACCACCTCAAAATTATCCTGGTGTCCAGCCTCGAGCGTAAAAACAGCGCCACCATGGCTGTCGGTGCGTGAAGAGCTGTCCCTGCACTGCAGGGCTGTACCCTCTGCTCTTACCAGGCTGTAGCTGTATGCCCCCGCAGTCAGACTTTCCCCTGCTCTGAGTACATGCTGGCCGGTAAGCTGCTCCAGGGTCTGAGAGCTGTCCTTGATGTATACGCACAGCAGGTTCAAAAAGGTCGATACGCACAGGCTGCCAGACAGTGCAGCATCAGCTGAAACGTCGGCTGCCGCTGCGCCGCAGCCAGGAGCGTAAGTTTCGTCCTCGTCTGCAAGGCCGTCAGTCAGGCAGTCACCAGAGGCTGTCGCAAGCGGGCTGATGATGCCACAGCCGTCGGCGCCGGTACTGATGGTGGAGCCGGTGACAGCGCCCGTGACAGCGCCGGTGGTGCTGCTGCCGTCGGCTATGCCCGGGGCAACTGTGACTGGCAGCAGGGCTGTCGGGGGCAGGTGGAGCTCGATGAGGCCATTGCGGTCATGGTCTTTGACCATGAGCTCCATGGAGCGCTCGATGACGTTGAAGTCCACGCCCCGGTGGATTACCCGGGCAAAGAAGGCACGCAGCAGCATCATGGTCAGATTGCGATCGGAAAGGTCCAGGCGCTCGAAGTTAAAGACCAGGCCCTGACTGTCAGGGATATTGTTGATGCCCTGGCGCAGCTGCAGGTAGCACGGCAGCATGGCTGCGGTAAAGCGCTCAGCCATATCATGCTCGGCTGCACAGATAGCCTGAGAGCGCAGTATTGAGCGGTCAATGCCGACAAAGCGCTCACGCAGCTTTGGCAATACCTTAAGGCGCATAAAATTGCGCTCAAACTTCAGATAGTTATTGGACAGGTCAAAGACATACTCATAACCAGACGAGACCAGCAGCTGCTCTACCTCAATCTTATGCAGGTCAAGCAGTGGTCTTAAGATGACGCCGCGCTCATCGTGAATCAGAAAACGCATGCCCCTGAGTCCATGGGGTCCTGATCCACGCTTAAGGGCCAGCATGAAGCTCTCTACCTGATCGTCAGCCTGATGGCCCAGCACCAGACAGTCCACGCCCCTGCGGGTGTTTTCAAGTAATGCCCGATAGCGCTCAGCACGGGAACTGTCTTCAGGAGAGACACCATTGCCATAGACAATATCCAGTACGGGGGTGACCATTTGTACCTGCAGACGCTCACACAGACGGATATTGTTGGTAAGCCAGATATCGTCATCAGGATCGAGTCTGTGGATACAGTGAACGGCCAGAGCCTCATAACCAAATCGGTCCCTGAGGGCACAGGCCAGCACCAGAGCCAGAGTAGAATCGGCACCTCCTGACATGCCGGTCACCAGACCACGGTAGTCACTGCCCTGCTCATAATTAAACAGAGCCAGACGTGCATGGACGAGGTTGCACAGACATTCGACCACCTCAGCACTGAGCTTATCAAGGCGGCTGTTCCCCCTTACAGTACGCAGCGCTGCAATGCCCTGGTCTTTCTGCTCAGGGGCATTACCCATAATGGCGTAGCCTGCAGCTCCTGTGTGCTCCACACTGCGTGCCGATGAGCGGCATGGCTGCACGCGCTGCATGAAGCCACGAAAGCGCTGCAAAGCCTCATCAAAGGCCATGCCCGCCAGCACCAGCTGCTTTTTGAAGTCCCCATGCTGAGCGCAGTGGGCGGCGCCGCCCACTGCCTGCAGCTGAGGTTGCTGCGGCATCAGGTGCGGCTGCGGCTGCTGCGGCCCTGCAGATGTGTTATCTGCATGGCAGCAGCTGCCGGCGGCAATGGTGCTGGCGCCTGCAGGGCAGGTGGTGCGATCGTAATCTTTCATGTCAGCCTCCTGAAAGGCGCTGGGTACAAAGCAATGCGCCCACGCCACGATGGTTTCGTGGGTGGGCGCGGGGCTGGCCTGATGCCCGTCAGGGCTGGGCCGTAAGACAGGTGCCGCTCCTGCAGCACTGTCCGTTAGCAGTAACCGAAGCTCATCAGACGGTCAAAGCGATTGGTCATGCACTCATCTATGGATACAGACTTGATGGACTCAAGCTCACGCAGAATGCAGCTCTTGAGGTTTTCTGCCATCTGATCGTAATCACGGTGGGCACCGCCCAGAGGCTCTGGAACGATTTCGTCGATAAGCCCCAGGGACTTGACCTTGTTGGCGGTGATATTCATGGCCTCAGCAGCCAGAGGAGCCTTTTCGGCGCTCTTCCATAAGATGGAGGCACAGCCCTCAGGGGAGATAACTGAGTAGGTGGAGTACTGGAGCATGTTGACGCGGTCACCTACGCCAATAGCCAGAGCACCACCGGAACCGCCCTCACCGATTACGGTGCAGATAACAGGAACCTTGAGGTCACTCATCATCTTGAGGCTTTCGGCAATGGCACCGGCCTGGGAGCGCTCTTCAGCACCAACACCTGGATAGGCACCAGGAGTGTCGATAAAGGTCAGTACAGGAATGTGGAAGCGCTCGGCAAGACGCATCAGACGCATGGCCTTGCGGTAGCCCTCAGGACGAGGCATGCCGAAGTTGCGCATGGTGCGCTCCTTGGTGTCACGGCCCTTCTGGTGGCCAATAATCATTACCGGCATGCCCTCAAGGCGGGCCATACCGCCGATAATAGCCTTGTCATCGGCAAAGGCGCGGTCACCTGCCAGCTCCTGGAAGTCGGTAAAGATACGCTTTACGTAGTCCATGGTGTATGGACGCATTGGATGACGGGACAGCTGGGAAATCTGCCAGTCGCTCAGGGAAGAATAGAGCTTTCTGGTCAGCTCAACATTCTTCTTTTCCAGCTGCTTTAACTCTTTGGACAAATCAACGTCGTTACCAACAGTGGTGCTTAATCTCTTGAGCTCCTCAATATGAGCAAGCAGATCCGCAATTGGCTGTTCAAAATCTAGATAGTTAATATTCATAACAAAATATCAGACCAGCCTGTCGCTCCGGCGCCCTGTACAACAGCTGATCGTCTGACATCAAATGACAGCTCAGCACAGCGTACATTGTTCAGTTATCTGCCTGCAGGCAGTTACTGCAGCGGGGACGGGACAATCCTCTCCCTTCTAGTTTCAGAAAATATTGATTTGCGCCCTGGCAGCTGCCTTACGGTAATACTCAGTCGGAAGTCTGTTCAGACGGCTCCGGTAGGCTGTGCAGTGCTCAGTCATTACGCAGCATCAAAACCTGATCTGTCAGCGGCGCTATTGCAGCGCCCTGCCGTTAGAGCCCATGCTTTCAGGCAAAGCGCTCAGACGAAACAGCGTTGACAGTACGGGCAGCAAAAAGCACCCGAAAAACTTGTCTACTTTACTAGAAAACGCCTGTTAAATCCAGAAAAAGCCGCACTCCCGTAAGCACTTTTACCTGAAAAATCCCCTGTTTACACCCCTTGCGCCCAGAGGGGCGCCGCTTCGCGGCATGACGGGCTATCCCCCATACCATGCCAGCCTGTCATACAGCCCGATCCCCATGCAATGAACTGCGCGCAGGCAGCTGCGCAACCGCACAGCAGCCATGGCGGCCTCTGCTGGGCGCCTTCGACCTGGCGGTCATGGCGGCCTCTGCCGCCGAGGCCGCTATGACAGGCCGCGCTCGGCCAGCAGTCTGGCTACCGGGCCGTAGCTGCGGCGGTAGCAATCCAGTATTGGCAGAGTGGCCAGAATCTCCAGATGGGCTTTGGTTGGATAGCCTTTGTGGGCGGCAAAGCCGTACTCAGGATAGATTTTGTCGAGCTCATAGAGATCGGCATCGCGTGCGGTCTTGGCAAGAATTGAAGCGGCGGAGATTTCAGGCACCCTGGAGTCGCCCTTGACCACTGTCTCTACCATTACCCCAAGGGAGCTTATGGTGGCAGGCACACGGTTGCCGTCTACCAGCACCAGATTGCAGCTGCGGGCCATGGCATCATAGGCACGGCGCATGGCAAGGAAGGTGGCATTCAGGATATTGAGCTCATCAATTTCCTGAGGTGAGGCCCTGCCAATACCCCAGGCAACAGCCTGCTCTTTGATTACAGGAGCCAGAGCATCACGGGCCTTTTCAGTAAGCTTTTTACTGTCATTGAGACCCTCAATCATATTGTTGTGGTCAAGAATTACGCAGGCAGCAACCACATCTCCCATCAGAGGGCCACGACCGGCCTCATCCACACCGCACACCAGGCAGTGACGAGGATCTACCGGATAGACAAAAGGCTCATCAGGCACCACCACCTTCTTGCGGCCCCTGCCTGAACCTCCGGCTGCCGGAGCTGCAGCCCTGCCAGCCTTTGCAGCCCCGCCAGCCTGGGCACTGGACTGAGCCGCGTCTGCTTTGCTGTCAACATCAGCATCTACTGAGGCATTAGCCAGCAGGTCTCCCATGGAGGCATCAAACTCATCACTGCGATCACGTTTGCTTCTGGCCATGTTGTGCTCCTGATAATAAATCAATAATGACTGACGCCGCCCCGCCGCCTGGCAGTATAACCAGCTGATGCAGTGCTGCATCATGCACTGGCGGGCGGCTGATATTCAAAGCCCCATTATCCCATATGCCCCTAATCTGACAACATGGCCAGACCACAAGTGACTGGCCCATACGGGCCTGCTCAGTATCATGGGGCCCGGCCATAATCATGGGGCAGGACCAGGATCATGGGCAGGTTCAGGGCCAGGCAATAGCCCTGGACCATGGCAATGGTCTCGGGTCCTGGCAATGGCCCTGGACCATGGCAATGGTCTCGGGTCCTGGCAATGGCCTGGGGTCCTGGTGGCGGTTATGAAGTGCAAAGGGGCTGAACCACGGCAGTGATTCAGCCCCTCTTTATTTAGCGGTCGGTGATGCGCTTGATTACATCGGAGTTCTTGCGGCGACCTCCGCGTCCTCCCAGCTCGTCAGAGTCACGACTGCTGTCCCTTGAGCTGGTGGAGCGGGTCAGTTGGCGGTCCTGATAACTGCCTGGTGCTGATCGGCTGCCTGAGCTGCGGGTCAGGGAGCTGTCGCGCCAGGAACTGGAGGAGCTGCCTGCAGTGGTGCTGCGGCTGTCACGATCTCGTGAGCTGCGAGAGTCCGTACGGCTGGAGTCACGCTCCCATGAGCGAGAGCTGCTGCGACTGTCGCGCTCACGGTCGCGATCGCGTACGGAGTCGCGGCTGGAGTCGCGGCTGGAGCTGCGGCTGTCACGGGTATCACGGCTGTCGCGCGAAGAGCGGCTCTCCCAGGAACGACCGGAGTCACGGCTGTCACGTGTGCTGTCGCGACGTGATGAATCACGTGAGTCGCGGGCCGAGCGGCTGCCGCTGTCACGGGTCAGGCTGCTGGTGCTGTAGGAGCCGCCTCCGGTAATGGAGTCAGTGAAATTGTCGCGGCTGGTCCATGCACCACCAGATCCGTCACGATTGTCATAAGAGCTGACACGGGCCGATCCGTAGGAACTGCCCAGTGAGCTGTCTGATGACGAAAATGAGCTGCTGATGCTGCTGCCGGCTGTGCTTGAGTAAGAGCCGGAAATGCTGTTGTCATAGCCGCTGCTCTTGATGATGTCACGGCTGTCGTAGAAGCTGGTGCGGGTGTAGTCATCACCAGAGGAGCTGCGACGGGATGACAGATCACTGCGACTGCTGCGCTCTTTGCGATCCTCAGTGCGGCTGCTGCGCTCACTGTCACGTGAGCTGCGACTGTCATGTGAGCTGCGACTGTCGCGGCTGCTGCGGGAGCTGTCGCGTGCGTCACGGCTGTTACGGGAGCTCTCGCTGTCGCGGCTGCTGCGCAGTGAGCTTTCTGCGCTCTGGGCAGTGGTTCTGAACAGAGACTTGCCTGACCCGGAGCTGTCCTTGCTGTCATAGCCACGGGCAACGTCAGAAATATCAGTCTTGTGAGCGCTGCTCAGGCTCTTGCTGTCCTTATGATCCACACTGGCAGTGCGGGTACGGTCAAGGAAGTCACGATAGCCTGAGGCATCGCTGCCACGTGAGCCTGATGAGGCTGAAGTTGCAGCATCAGTGGCCGATGTGGCTGCATCTGATGCAGAAGCGTCTGCGGTAGCTGATGCAGAGACGCCTGCGGTGGCTGATGCTGACTTGTGCTCAGAGCCATCAGAAGAGCTGATTTCAAGCTTGCTGATGGCGGCGTCTGCGACACTGGCCTTTACTGAGCTTGCTGAAATATCGGTAATCTGGACACTGCCGGCACCGGCTGAACCGGTTTGAGCTGTGGCAACGGCGGCGGCACTTTCACGGGCAGCGGCGGCAGCGAGGGCAGCAGCCTCAGCCTCTGCCTCGGCACGGGCTGCAGCTTCGGCTGCTTCACGGGCCTTTTTCTCAGCGGCCAGACGAGCCTTTTCAGCAGCGCGCTCAGCCTTAATCACATCGCGCTCAGCCTTGCGCTCACGCATGGTTTTGGCAAAGGAGCGCAGTGAACCCATGAAAGACTGACCGGCACTGGATACCCCACCGGCCACGCTCGAAGCAATGCCAGCCAGTCCCTGAGCTAACTGTGCGCCCTTTGACGGCCCCACGGCCTTTTCCGGGGCGGCATCAGCTGCTGCACCGCTGGCAGCAGAGGCAGTGGCGGCCGCAGCTGTCGCATCTGGAACAGCGGCCTGATTGTCTAATACTGCAGCGTCGGTGCTGGCGGAGGCTGCGGAGCTGACAGCGGCAGCAGTGCTGGCCGAGTCAGATGCGCTGGCGGAGTCATATGTACTGCCTGAGTCAGGCTCGGCCTTGCTGTCCTTGCCCTTGCGCTTTTTGCGCCTGTTCTTCTTGCCCTTGCCTGAAGCTGCATCATCAGCTGATGCACTTCCTGAGCTGGCCTGCTGCCCGTCCTCATCAGAGCTCGAGGCAGCGGAGCTGCCTGATGCCGAAGATGAGGCTGATTGTGCTTCTGACTGTGAGCGGGCAGCATCAGCTGCGGCATCGGTAAGGGACACCGGTGCAGATGAGCCAGATGCAATGGCGATTACAGGAGCAGTCATGGTCAGGAAGCGCTCTTCGTCTCCATGGCCATAAATGGTTCCTGATACCACTGAAGCTGTGCCTGTAGCTGCTGCGACGATCGCAGAGCTTTTGGCATCGCCACCGGAGGCGCCGGTAGCGACGGTGGTGCCGGAGGCGCCTGCGTTGCCGGCTGCATCAGCAGATGCTGCGGCGGTGCCGGAAGAAGCAGCCGCGCCTGTGGCTGCATCGTCCTTTTTGTCAGGGGATGGCAGGCGGATAGCTGAATTGGTAAGGGCCAGAGTTTCAAGTTCAGGCTCTTTGGCTGTAAGCGCGGTATCGGTTTTCTTGAGGGCCAGAGCCAGGGTTTCGCGGTCGCGGGTAGCAACGCGGATTACGGCACGGGCGGCCAGCTCATCGGTGTTGACGCGAATGCTCTCATGAAGTGCTGTAAATTCCTTTTTCATCAGCACATTGTCAGAGGTCAGCAGACGTATGCACTCATGGGTAAGCTTGATAGGAGTGCAGTCTTCCTGAATCATCTCCTTGACTATCTCTCTTTTGGCCAGCAGATTTGGCAGAGAGTACATGCTTACCTTGAGCATGCCACGGGCAATGGCGGCAGTCAGAGCTGATACACGGTAGGCCACTACCATTGGGCACTTGAGGAGCATGGCCTCAAAGGCAATGGTGCCGCAGGTTAAAAGGGCGGCATCGGCCGAGGCAATCACATCCTGGGTATTGCCTACAAAGACGGTAAGGGACAGATTAGGACAGTTTTCGAGCCAGATGTCCTTGATGAGCAGAGCGATTTGACGATCCGGGGCTACGGTAATGAAGGTAATGTCCTTCATCTTTTCGTGGAGCATGGCTGCGGTACGGGCATAGATTGGCAGCATGCGGGTAATAATGCCCCTGCGTGAGCCTGGCAGAATAGCCAGCACGCGGGCACTGACTCCGTCGACACAGTTCTTGTACAAAGAGCAGCGCTCACGGGCAGTAGCCTGATCGATATCAACAGGAATGGAATTGGCCAGAGTATGTCCTACATAGGTGCAGGGCATGTCATGGCGATCATAGAATTCTTTTTCAAAAGGCAGGAGGGCCAGCACTTCTTCACAGGCAGCCTTGATTTTGACTATACGCTTTTCGCGCCAGGCCCATACTGAAGGGCTGACATAATGAATGGTGCGGATGCCGGCTTTCTTGAGCTTTGCCTCAACGTAAAGATTGAAGTCAGGGGCATCAATACCCACCATGACGCAGGGACGCTCTTTGATGAGCATGCGGGTAATGGCAGAGCGGATTTTTAAAATAGGCACAGCACGGGCAGCTACTTCAAAAATGCCCATTACCGACAGTTCCTTCATGTCAAAAGCGGACTTCATGCCGCACTGCGCCATCTTCTCACCGCCAATGCCGATAAATCTGGCCTTGGGATCGTGGCGCAAAATGGCCTTCATCAAGCCCGCACCCAGGGTATCACCAGATACTTCACCGGCGATAATGGCATACAGGTGGGGATTGAAATTTGAGTCAGACATTAAAGGGAATCCTATCGAAAAAAGCGCACTAGTGCGCAGTCACGCTCAGTACACGTACAGTCTGGCAAATACTAACCTGGATTGCTTAGTCCTGGCCTGGAATAATGGCCCCGGGTCCGGCCCCTTGCCGTCCGTGGCCCAGGCTTGGCCGGACCTGGCCCGGACGGCATGGGCCCTGGCTGGACGGCCGTGGCCCTGGCTGGACCTGGCCCGAGGCGGGCTGCAGCCTGGCCACAGGTCATGACATGCAGCCTGGCTGCTGGTCTGACCGCTCATTTGCCTGGGCTGTTCTGGCGCAGCATGCGCGGCGACAGCCTTGCAGCAGGCGCCTGCACGGGCCCATCGCTGCCCGGCAGCGCAGAAGCGGCAGCTGACCGGGTTCCTGACATGAGTGAGGTGAAATTCAGGGGCCAGGAAAGATGCTAAGACGCATGAAATCGAATATATAAGTAAAGGACAGTGGCTAAAGTGTTTTAACCTGGCCCATCCTGGGGGCCCGGTCATTAAGGCAGAGCCATGAGGCTCCCTGCAGCCGCGCCGGCCCGCAGAGCGGGCTGGGGCCGCATAAAGGAGCGGAAAACGAAAAGGCTCCAGCCACAGGGCAAGCTGCCTCTGAGAGACTGGAGCCTTCTTGAGCACCAGCTGGACTGAATGGCTAGCGGACGATGCCGCGACCGTTTTTCTTTACGAAATCCAGCAGTGGCTGTACGGCGCTTTCAGCAGCTGCAATTTCCTCAAGCACAGGAATGGCTTCTTCAATGGTCAGATGCTTGTGGTAAATGGTCATATAGGCCTTCTTGATGGCTGCAATGGCAGAGCTTGAGAAGCCACGGCGGGCCAGACCTACAGAGTTGATACCACGGGCACGGGCATAGTGACCGGCTGCCATAACGTAAGGAGGAACGTCCATGTTGAGGGCAGCCATACCGCCAACAAAGGCGTGGGATCCTACGCGGCCAAACTGGTGAATGGCAGAAAGACCGCCAAAGATTACGTAATCGCCAATCTCCACGTGACCTGCCAGAGTGGCGTTATTGGCAAAAATACAGTTGCTGCCAATGATGCAGTCGTGCGCTACGTGGGCATTGACCATAAAGAGATTGTCATTGCCAACGCGGGTCTCATTGAGTCCCTGAACAGTACCGCGATGTACGGTGCAGTGCTCACGGAAGGTGTTGTTATCGCCAATGGTCAAAGTAGTGGCTTCACCCTTGTACTTGAGATCCTGGCAGGCCTCGCCAATGGAGCAGAACTGGAAGAAGTGATTGTTGCAGCCTATGACACTTGGACCACGGAAAACACAGAAAGGCTCGATAACACAGCCATCACCGATGGTTACCTCACCCTCGATAATGACGTGATCCTTTATGACCACATTCTCGCCGATAACAGCCTTGCCCCGGATAAGGGCACTGTCTGCTATCTGAGCAGACCCGGCAATCTGAGGCTGGCCCTCATGGGTATGAACCAGCGGGTAGGCATTGGTACCGGTTAAGCCCTCGCTCTTTGGAGAGCCTGCAGCTTCGTTTTGAGCCATGGAGACATCCTCTCTTAAATGCGCGATCCCGCAGATGCAGGTACTAATATCAGCATTCCCTTAACAGCAAAGACCGGAGACAGGGGGCCAGTCAAACGCTAAGCACCGCTCAATGGCTGCCTGAACATCATTATGGCAAAGGGCAGGACGGGCAAACACAGCTGCCTGTACTCAAAGCCCCTGACCAGATATCAGTATGGCACCTGAGCTCCGGGAGGGAATGCAGATCAGGTTTAGCCTAGCTGCGTACCTTGGCACACATTAAATCAGCAGAGCAGACAACCTCTCCGTCTACTGTGGCTACACCCTTGAAGCTGGCAATGCCGCGCTTTTCCTTGAAGAACTCAACGTCCAGAACCAGCTGATCACCAGGAACTACAGGTCTTCTGAAGCGGGCGTTATCAACGCTGGCAAAGTAGTAAAGCTCACCTGGCTCCGGCTTGCCCACCATGGTGAAAGCAAGAACGCCGGTGGCCTGAGCCATGGCTTCGAGAATCAGCACGCCTGGAAAAATTGGCTTGCCAGGGAAGTGTCCCTGGAAGTAAGGCTCATTGAAAGTGACATTCTTGATGGCCTTTAAGGTCTTGTGCTCCTCAGTAATGGAGTAGTCGACGACCTTGTCAATCATTAAGAAAGGATAACGATGTGGTAAGAGCTCCATGATCTCTTCAACGTTTAAGGTCTTCTTTTCATTGTTCTCGTTACTAGATGTCACTTGAATCCACCTTGTTAGTCATCAAATCCATCAGACAGCTGGCGCTATACACCAGTGATCTCCCCGTCAGACAAGTCCAGCCCGTGCCGGTTTCTACGTGAGAGTGCTGCATACTGCCAGCAGACTGCGCCTGTTGAAACGGCTGCATGAAAGCTGCTGCGGGTGGGCAACCTGGTGTTGCCTGATGACGGTGCCTGAACATATCAGGTACGTCACCACCGGCGGTCAGCAGGAAACATGACTGTCCCTGTCTTTTGTGACCCTCAGGTCAGTGCCACTGCCGGGTGCGATAGGCCTGTCGGGGCAATACTTGAATTAATGGCCAGACAAGCGCCCAATATCATATCATTTTTTGGGCCCGAAAAATGGAGATCCCGCGAATAAAGGCCCCGCCGGGCCCCCTGCTGGCCCGCCGCCCGGGATGAGCTCAGAGCATCATGCCAGGGAACTGCCATGGCCGGTCAACTAAAGGACCAGTCCGGCCAGAGACCGGGATGACCGGCCCTGAAAGTTCAGGGGCTGACAAGCCATATGGCCAGTCAGCCCCTGAATCATGAGGTCAGCAGCTGCGCTGCGCGAAGTGTCTCCCCGTCGTGCTGCCCAGCCATGCCTGCAGGAGGCGCGGCGGGCCGGCACAGCGGTGTGGGATCAGTCCTTATTTTTGAGGGCCTTGACCTCTTTTTCCAGATCCATCATGCGACGGTACATGTCGTTGATGTGCAGCACGCGTGAAGCAGTGCGGCGCCACTCGCTGTTGGTCTGGGCCGGAATGCCAGAGGAATAGGTTGCTCCCTTTTCCTCAATGGAGCGCATCACCATACACATACCGGAAATGGTTACCTGGTCTGCAATGGTAATGTGGCCATTGAATACTGAGGTTCCGCCAATAATACAGAACTTGCCAATGGTTACTGAGCCGGCAAAGGTGGTTCCGCCTGCGATGGCGGTGCCAAAGCCAATCTTTACGTTATGGGCAATCTGACAGAGATTGTCGATGATGACATTGGACTCAATGATGGTGTCATCGATAGCACCACGGTCAATACAGGTATTGGCGCCGATTTCGACAAAGTCGCCAATGACAACACGGCCTGACTGAGGAATCTTTACCCAGGTACCCTTGTCATTGGCATAGCCAAAGCCGTCAGAGCCGATAACGGTACCGGACTGAATCAGACAGTTATTGCCTATGACACAGTGGTGGTAGACGCTTACGCCCGGATAGAGCTTTGTATTGTCGCCGATAACAGCCTCAGGGCCGATGACGCAGTTGGCACCGATCTGCACGTTATCACCGATAACAGCACCGGCGCTGATAACCACGTGAGGGCCAAGACTTACGTTATTGCCCAGCTTTGCGCCCTCTTCAACAAAGGCAGCTGGATGAATGCCCTTTGCAATGGCCGGAGTAGTATCAAGCATCTGAGCCACACGGGCAAACCCCAGATAAGGGTCAGCAAGAACCAGAGCAGTACCTTTGACATGCTCCCTGAACTCAGGCTTGACCATGACACAGCCGGCTGCAGTGGTCTCAAGCACGTCACGGTATCTGACATCAGACAGGAAGCTGATTTCATCAGGGCCGGCTGTCTTGAGATTTGCCACGCGGGCAATATCAAGCTCACCATTGCCGGTAAACTCAGCGTTTAACTGTGCGGCTATATCCTTTACTAACATGACTCAAACCTCATCAGGGGGAAATCAGCCGCAGCATACGGCTGTCCAAATGCAATCTTACGCAAAGCGCATACTAAAGAGGCTCCGGCAGACATCATAATGATGCTACCCGGAGCCCCTCAACAAAGGACAGTAACCTGTCAACAGGAGTCCGTCCCCTGTTATCAGACAGAAAACCAGGCTTTCTGTCAGCTGCCTGCGGCAGCCGCTGAACGCTACCCGGACTGCCCTGCACTGGTATTGTGCCGGGGCTTTGCCCAGGGTCACAGTGCCTGGGCTTTGCCCCGGGTCACAGTGCCTGAACTTTGCCCGGGGGCACTGCGCTATGGCAAAGCCCCGAGCCTGCGCAAGGGCACAGGGTCCGACACAGGTATCTGTGCGTGGACGGTAGTCTTATGGCCGGTTACAGCAGCTGTTACTTCTTTTTCTTGGCGGCGTCAGAAACGCGCTTGATAACGTCGCTGGAGATGTCCAGAGAGTCGATGGTGTAGGCAATGCCCTCACCACGTAAAACCAGGTCAATATTGCGCTCCTGAGCGATGGCATCAATGGCCTTCTGTACAGCTACGGCCAGCTTGCGGTTTTCTTCCTGAATACGCTTTTGCTGATCTTCCTGCAGGGCACGGGCCTTTAACTGGAACTCAGCCTGTAACTGGGCGATTTCACGCTGCTTGTTGACCAGCTCATTGCCCTTGTACTTGCCGGCATTAATGTCCTGACCAAGCTGGGTGCCCTTCTGCTGGAGCTTCTGCAGATCCTGCTCACGCTTGGAGAACTCCTTGGCCAGAGTCTTTTCAACATCCTTGGCCTGAGGAATCTCAGTCATGATTAAAGGCAGGTTGATAACGGCAATGGTTGGGGTCTTGGCAGCTGGAGCGGCCATTACGGAGGTAGCTGAAGCGCCCAGTAAGGCAACGCTTAAGGCAGAGGCAAGTAAAACTTTCTTTAACATCACAAATTTTCCATTGAATCTGATAACCGTCTGCAAGGCTGTGCCGGCGGCATCATCAGTGACAAATCCGTACAGGCTATGAGCGCTTGCGCTGTCAATTAGCATATACCCTCACACCTGGCTGTAACTTATGACAGATCCATGGCCGCCATGAGACAATGCAGCCGCATTGCAGCCAGGGCAGCCTTATGGCCGCCTTATGGCCGCCTGATGGGCCGCGATGGCCGTGCCTGCCGCCAGGGATGCAGCAAATGCAGCAGCCCAGGCAGCAGGTCAGGTGAGGGAACTCAGAGCCCTGATATACAGATCAGAGCCCGGAGCAGTATTCCGCCCCGGGCCCTTTTAGCTTAAGACGGCAGTTGCTTAGAAGCGGCCGCCGATGTCAAAGCTGAAGAACTGGCTGTCGTCACCATCCTGCTCCTTGACTGGTCGAGCCACGGAGAAGGACAGAGGACCGACTGGAGACATCCAGGTAACGGACACACCAGCTGCAGCGGAGTAATTGGATGGGCTGCTGTAGTCAGGTGCACCGGTAAAGCCTTTGGTGTATTCGCTTGAATTGGTATCCCACAGGGCACCGGCATCAAGGAATACAGAGGTACGAACCTGATTCTTATAAGCCTCAGAGATAAATGGGGTTGGAACAATCAGCTCGGCAGACAGAGCCCACAAAGCGTTACCGCCCATGTTGTCATCATCGTCGATACGGATGCTGCTGCCCTCAGGGTACAGAGCACGAGGACCTACGGAGTTGCGTTTAAAGCCGCGTAACCACTGGTCACCACCGAGGTAGAAGTTGTCAAAGAATGGCAGCTTCTGATCCATGCCATCTACGGTACCGTAACCATTACCGTAGGCACCACGGCCACGAACGGAGAAGATCACGTCGTGATTCTCATTCATAGGGAAGTAATGGAAGGTCTGGAAGTCAGCCTTGTAGTACTGCAGGTCAGAACCCTTTGGCAGAGTAGTAAACAGGGTCATACTCTGACGGGAGCCGGCAGTTGGGAATACGCTGCGGTCCAGGTTGTTACGGTTGAGATTAATCTTGAATGTGTAGTTGAGGAAGTCGTTGGACAGATCACCCTCACCATAGGTACGCCAGAAGTCCACAGCCTGCAGGAAGAACTTGTTGGACTTGATGCTCATCTTCTGGATACCCAGAGTGTAGGTAATGTATACGTTATCGGTAATTGGATAACCTGTGCTGATGTCAGCACCGATGGACTCGTTGTCGTAGGAAACAACGTCTGCATCATCACCGTGGAAGTTATCGTAGTAGATACGGCCACCAAGGGAGATCTGATCTACAGACCAGTATGGATCGGTGTAGCCCAGCTCTACGTGCTCACGGAAGTCATTCTGATAGGCGCTCAGATTGGCCTTGGTACCCCAGCCAAATACGTTGCTCTGGGAAATGCCGGCCTGAATCATGAAGCCTGATGAAGTACCGAAACCAACACCGCCCTGGATGGAGCCGGTTGGCTGCTCCTTGACCTTGGTATCAAGAGCTACAGTATCACCTGAGGTGCCAATACGGCGGGTGGTGATGTCGGAAGTCTCGAAGAAGCCGGTACGGTTGAGGCGGGTCTTGGATGCCTCAATGGCCTCATTGGACAGCCAGGTCTGGTCCATCTGGTTGATTTCACGACGGATAACAGTGTCGTTGGTCTGGGTATTACCGGTGATGTTAACACTGGTTACATAAACGCGCTGACCTGGCTCAACCATAAAGGTCAGATTTACTACCTTGTTCTTCTCGTCGAACTCAGGAACGGCAGTTACCTTGGAGTAGGCGTAGCCGAACTTGCCCAGGTAGCTGGCCAGGGTCTTTTCGTTGAGGGTAACCTCACGGGCTGAATAGGTGCTGCCCTTCTGCAGGGAAATCAGCTGCTGCATTTCACTGCCGTACTTGAGGGTATCGCCCATGATCTTGCAGTTGCCGATGGTGTACTTGTCGCCCTCGGTTACGGCAATGGTCAGGTACATGCTCTTCTTGTCAGGAGTAATGGAAACCTGAGTGGAGTCAACACTGAAACGCACGTAGCCGCGATCCTGATAATAAGAACGCAGAGTCTCAAGATCAGCATTGAACTTCTGGGCATCGTAGCGGGAGTTGGCAACCACGTTCCACCATGGGACGTCGTCACGCAGCTGCAGCTGGGATACGAGCACATCTTCGGCAAAAGCCTTGTTACCTACGATGTTGATCTGCTCGATGGCGGCAGCCTTGCCCTCATAGAACTGGATCTTTACCTCAACACGGTTACGTGGGAGGTTGGTCATTACAGTCTTGACCTCAGCCTGATACATACCGGCTGAGTGATAGAAATCGATGAGGCTCTGCTCAATCTGACGCAGGGTCTGAACATTGACAGGCTCACCAGGACGCAGGCCCTGCTGTTCAACTACGTTGCGCAGAGCTTCTTCCTGAATCTGCTCATTACCGGCAAAGGTAACAGAGCCGATGGTAGGCAGTTCGGTGACATCAACCACCAGAGTATTGCCGTCCAGAGAAAGTGCTACATCGGAGAAGTTTCCAGTGGCATACAGACGCTTCATGGACAGAGCAACACGGTCGCGGGTCAGTACGTCACCCTGACGTACCGGCAGAGCAAGCAGCACTGCACCCAGACTGACACGGTTTAAACCACGAACTCTGATATCCTGGATCACAGTTCCATTGAGCTGAGCACCAGCATTGGGACCTGCCTGCGGTGCAGCATAGACGTGAGGAGCCAGAGCGGCCATGACGCCTAAGGCAAGTCCTGTTAAGAGTGATCCTTTATAGTGCTTTCTATCAGTTGACATCTTGAACCCAATCTTAAAACGGGCAGCTGCTCGGGGCTGCAATAACCTGCATCTGTCAGAAAGTTGAGACTGCACCATATTGAGGCCGGAACCTCCTGGGTATGCAGCCACAATCTGACTGTGAGTGATGCACAAAAAAAATGGAAAACAGGCACAGGCAGGCTGCACTCAGTCCTGTCTGAACCGGCCCTGCCATGGGACCGGTCCTGACCTCAGGGCGCGTGTAAAACAGTGAACACTGCGTGCTGAGGCAATGTGGACAACAAGTCCTGCTTGAGCAAATTCAACTATTTTAACTTAAAGCGACGCTATGTCATTAAAAATAGCTAACATTGTCAGAGATAACAGTATGGCCATACCAGCTGCAGTAAGGATACGCTGCAGGCGCACATTAGGTCTGCGGCCGGTAACTTTCTCATAAGTCAGAAAAACCAGCTGGCCGCCATCAAGCACCGGTACCGGCAGCAGGTTGAGAATACCGAGGTTAACCGAGAGCGTGGCCATAAACCACAGGAAGTTGGAAAGTCCAATCTGAGCCATGACGCCGGCACCACGGGCAATGGTGATAGGACCTGAAATATTTTCCGTGCTCAGAGCGCCGGTAATCATCTGACGGGCGCCCTCCAGAATAAGCATGCTCATACGGCCGGTTTCGGCTATGGCATTGGTCAGGGCATCAACAGGACCGTGCTGCACGGTATTGACCAGCTCAGGAATATGGCTGACCTCCACACCAAAGCCCACAATCTGACGCTGCTGGCCGGTGTTTTTGTCATAGACGAGCTCCGGGACTACAGTAAAGCTCATATGGCGGCCGTCACGTACCACCTCAATTTCCATGCTTCCGCCCTCAAAGGCGGCAATGGTGCGGGTTACGGTAAACCAGTTAGGCATGGTCTGACCATTGATGGCTACAATACGGTCGCCCACCTTAAGACCGGCAATATCAGCAGGTGAATCAGGCTTGATAATGGTCAGCCCCTCAGAGACCCTGCCCTGAGATGGCTGAAAACCAATCTGGCCAAAAGTGTCATCACGCGGACCAAAACGCACCGAGCTCAGATCAAGCTCTACTGTACGAACCTGTCCCCTGCCAAGGTCGCCAGCCACTTCCATCTGCACTGAAGAACCTGCACGGGTCATCAGCTCGGAGATAACATCATTCCAGCCGCGCACCTCAGTACCGTCGACACTGCGAATAAGATCGTTATCACGCAGGGCGGCAGCTGAGGCCAGAGTATCAGGAGCCACGGCCCCGACCACAGGCAGCAGATATCTGATGCCCAGCATGTTCATGGCTGTATAGAGCACCACGGCCAGCACAATGTTAAATACCGGTCCGGCTGCCACAATCATGGCGCGCTGCCCTACGGTCTTGGCTGCAAAGGAATCCTCATCATACATAGCGTTACCGTCAGCGCCGACGGCGGCGCTATCGGCAGCGCCATCAGCCCCGCCAGTCGCCTTGCCCTGCCCCTGTCCAAGGGCCAGAGCCTGCTCACGCATTTCCTGACTCCAGGCTGAGTTGTCATCCTCAGAGCCATCAGAGCGGCTGACCCTGCCCTCGCCAGACGGGTCAAAGCAGAAATCACCACCAGACACGGCACCGGCGCCGCTCCCTGCGCCGGCCCCGCTACCGGCCCCGACGCCGCCCTCATCGGCGGCACCGCCAGCGGCGCGACCACCGGCGGATGCCGATGCTGCCTTTGGCTGCACCTCGTCGGCCGGAGCGCCTGGTGCGTTCCTGTCATCGCCCTCGCCCTTCATGGAGCAGTAACCGCCCATGGGAATGGCGGAAATGGCAAATTCGGTGCCGCTTTTCATCCTGCGTTTGTAGATTACCGGTCCCATGCCAATGGAAAAACGATAGACCCTGACGCCAAATCGGCGGGCAGCAAGGAAGTGGCCAAGCTCATGAATGGCAACCAGAACTCCCAGGGAAATGATAAAGAAAAGTATGTTCCACAGGGCCGATGTCATGTTATCTCCTACTAAAGGCACGGACAGGCTAAAAAACGGCTAAAAAACGATATTTTAGAACAGTTTGACCACAAAATGATCCACATGACACAAAAGGTGACAAAGCCATTCATCCCGGAGCGCACTGCCGGCAGTCACAACCGGCCACCCCATGAGCCTGAGCCCCTGTCCTTCAAGGCAAGGTGAGCATGCAGCCATGCCATGCTTTGAAAGGCATGGCCTCATGGCTGCCGCAGTACAGCCCGGGAGCAGAGCTCAGTAACGACAGAGGGCCGTCCCTGCTTTGGGACAGCCCTCAGTTATGACAGCCAGTCATGGCCGCGCTTACCGGCACTGCATGCCAGATGCAGCGCGAGAGCATGCATATCAGGCAGCATCACCTGCTGCTGGCGCAGCTTCGACTTCGGCGGCAGCGCCATCGGCTGCCTCAGTGGCTGCATCTGCAGACTCAGAGGCAGGGGCAGTCGAAGGATCAGCGGCCGGGGCAGGCAGAGCAGCCGGAACAACTTTCTTGGAGATATTCTTGAAGTAGACCACGTTCATGTCGTAGATACGGCCTGAAATGCCCGGACTGTGAGCAGCCAGCTCCTTGGCATGGGAGATAGGAACCACACCGGCATCTTCAGCCATGATGTCGTTAGCGCGCTCATACATACTGGTGCGCACCTTGCCGTCAGGTACATGAACGGCTTCGTTAATAAGACTGATAAACTCCTGGTTAATCCACAGGCCCTGATTGGATACAGGATCAGTGCTGGAGTAGATGTTGATGAAGTTATCAGGATCACCGTTATCTCCGCTCCATCCCATAAAGCAGATATCCCATGAGTCGGTCAGGAGCTTGCTGCGGAAAGTGGCCCAGTCAAATACTGAGATCTCCGACTTGACGCCGGCCTTATGCAGATAAGACTGCACAGCTTCAGCCAGTACCTGTCCGCCTGCTGTGTTGTAGAAGCGTGAGTTGGAGTAAGTGAAAATACGCAGCTTCTTGGTACCTTTCTTCGCAAAGGTCTTACGTGCGGCCGCAGGATCATAGCCTATGACTTTGGCATCAGGGGTATAGCCGGTCATAAAGGTCGGGAAGTAAGAGTCAGCAAAGGTGGCGTAGCCCTTATACAGAGACTTGACCAGCTCAGGACGGTTGATGGCCTGGACTATGGCCTCACGTATTTCAAGATCGGCTGTAGGATGGCCCTTACGGCAGTTGAGCAACATGTAATTGATGTTATTGCCTTCATTTTCATAAATCTGGCCACCGCCTTCCCTGATGTGCTCGATGACGTTGGCATCAATACCGTTGATGATGTCCACCTCACCATTCTTAAGAGCTACTACACGGGCAGATGTGTCCTTCATGATGCGGTAGATAACATTCTGCACATCAGGCTTTGGGCCCCAGTAATCATCAAAGGTGGTCAGCACGAGCTGCTGCCCCTTGTCCCATGAGACAAGACGGTATGGACCAGTGCCTACAGGATTGCTCATCAGGCTGTAGTTGTACTTGCGCAGTGCTGTTGGTGAGGCAATAGGAGCGGCGTAACAGATAGCCATGTTACGCAGGAAAGGAGTCAGAGTCTTGTCAAGGCTGACCTTAACAGTGTGTTCGTCTATAACCTCGGTCTTTCGCACGCTGCCAAAGACAAAAGGAGCATAGGATGCCATTTGCGGGGTCATGTTCTCACGGGACTGACGGTCAAAGTTGAATTTGACAGCCTCAGCGTTAAACGGGGTACCGTCGTGGAACTTGACGCCCTTGCGCAGATAGAAAGTGTAGGTAAGGCCGTCAGGACTGATTTCCCACTTTTCAGCCAGAGATGGCTCAAGCTCAGTAGTTCCTGACTTAAAGCGCAGCAGAGACTCGTAAATATTGGCAACCATGGAGCCTGACTCAGTGTCATCTATGAGAGCCGGATCCAGACCGACCGGCTCTGTAGAGCTGGCGAAGATCAGATTGTCTTCAGGTGCTCGTGACAGGGGGTCCGACCAGGCAGTTGAGACCACAGCAGCGCTGAAAGTCAGAGCAAGAGCAGCTGACAGGCGCTTAATTGACATTTTTATAGACATACAATCACCAGTAAGTAACGCTAACGCAATGGCAAACTCTAAGGAAATGAAAAAGGATATGGATATGGTCAAGGCAATCCTTGCCCCGGTCAGCAAGCTGCCCTCAATGGCCCCCAGCAGCCAGCATCACAGCCAGAAGTCAACAGCCAGAAGTCAGCCGCACAGGCGACAGCCATTATTCAAGCATCCCGGTCCACTCAGCAAGGCAAGCCAGGACGCACCTCATGCCCAGGTCCCGGCCAGGGCTGAACCTGGCGGCCAGCGTCAGGCATAAATGGCACAGGTCTGCTCCAGGTAACGCCTGCAGAGATGAAAATACAGGGCAGACTGACAGGCTGAATATATCCTGTACTCAAAGGGTGTTTACAGTGCCATATCAGGACCTGAGCCATAACAGCTGATGCTGCAACTGATCTGGAGCTGCAGTGTAACCGTAACCCTTTTCCTTCATGCTTCATTCACTGTTTCATTGATGCACCATGGCAATGATGCACTAATGACAAATACTTTCTTTCACTATTACACCGTGCTCCCGGGCACTGATGCTTTCATGAGCTCATTGATTCATACATTTAACTGCTTATGAAAGCAGCAACTTGAACATGCAGGCAGATGTACCTGCACTCATGACTGCTTTCCAGGCACTGACACAGCTTACATAGCTGATAAACTCGTGCCTGAGCTGGTTCAGGGGAAGTTAAACGGGACGTTTTGAGCACATAAAATTCAAGACATACTGCGACAGATAATATGTGAAAAGATCAGTCTGCAGGACAAAAGATCTGAACTTTTTGTGGAACCTGTGTCAGTAGTCTACAAAATACAGGGCTTTCGCACCAATAGAGCACTGTATCAAGCATGGCCTGCACTAATGCAGTTCACAAGTATTGTGCACAAAATGCACGGTATGCGCCACAACATGAGCAAAACTCTGATATTTTCGGGATGTTGGCACCATGTTTTGCTTCAATAAGCACAGACCCGATATCGCATGCTTGCGATATCGGGTCTGATATTGCGCACTTGAGCTTAAGCACTCATCTCTTGAGGCCGTATGGCTGAATATTACAGCTCTGCCTCTGACCATATTTTATGAGCGGGAGGCTACAAAGGATTCTGCAAGGCTGCGGGCCTGACTGTCTACAGCCAGGATCTCCTCGAGCTCATAGGCACTGGAGCCGCTGATGCTGTTGAGGACATGATCTACAGTCTCACTTATGCCAATAAAGGAAAGCCTGCCACTTAAGAATGAGGCCACAGCAACCTCATTGGCCGCATTTAAGGCTGTGGTCATTGCCTGACCGCTGGTGCTGGCCTCCATACCCATAAACAGGCAAGGGTAGCGCTCACGATCCGGCTCACGGAAGGTAAGAGAGCCCACAGAGGTGAAATCAAGGGCTTTGACTCCGGCATCCATACGCTGTGGCCATGCCATGGCATGAGCAATAGGTGTCTTCATGTCTGGCTGACCAAGCTGGGCCATTACTGCGCCATCGACATAAGACACCATGGAGTGAATCACGGACTGAGGATGGACAATGACCTTGACCTGATCTACTGAAGCATTGAACAGATAGCGGGCCTCGATGTACTCAAGGGCCTTGTTCATCATGGTGGCTGAATCTACTGAAATCTTTGGGCCCATGGACCAGACAGGATGATTGATGGCCATGGCCGGGGTCACATCCTTTAAGGCGCTGAGCTCACAGTCACGGAAAGGTCCTCCTGATCCGGTCAGCAGAATCTCGCTGACACCTGTTGAAGCCAGATCACATGAGCCCATACGCACCTGTTCACTTGCCGGCAGACACTGGAAAATGGCGCTGTGTTCACTGTCTACAGGCAGGACCAGAGCCTTGTGGGTGCGGGCCATGTCAAAGAAGAGCTGGCCACTCATGACCAGAGCCTCCTTGTTGGCAAGGCAGATGCGACAGCCGGTCTTAATGGCGGCCAGCAGCGGCTTGAGACCGGCGGCACCAACAATAGCGCCTACCAGGGTATCAGCTCCGCCATCACCGGAAACCTCAATAACACCAGACTCACCGGCCAGAATGTCAGTCCTGGATGCAAGGTCAGGACGGCGCTCCTCAAGCATCTTACGCAACTGCTCTGCTGAGTGTTCATCGCTCATGGCGACGCGCTCAGGCTCAAACTCGGCAGTAAGATCAAACATCTTGGCAGCATTTGATGATGCAGCCAGAGCATGGACCTTGTATTTGTCTTTATGCAGACGCAGCAGATCGCAGGTTGCATCACCTATGGATCCGGTAGCACCAAGCAGGGTAACACTGCGTACAGAGGAAGACTGACTTGAGCTGAGACAGTCACAGCTGCAGCAGCTGCCATCTTTAGCTGGCGACATGGAAAAGTTCTCCGCTGACTAACCAGTACAGGCTCATAAACACAGGCACGGCAGCCAGCTGAGAATCGATACGATCGAGCATGCCGCCATGACCAGGAAAGATCTTTCCCGAATCCTTGATGCCGGTCAGGCGCTTTAGCATGCTCTCAACCAGATCGCCAAACACAGAGAAGATGATGGCGCCGAAAGCCGCTGCAAGAAAGCCCAGTTCATGATTGCCAAAAACTGAATAAAAACTGTAATGTTTTGCCAGATACATAACCACTATTGCCAGCACGACACCGCCGTAGAGACCTTCATAGGTCTTCTTGGGACTGACCTCAGGCATGAGCTTTGTCTTGCCCAGAGTGCGTCCTGTGAAGTAGGCGCCTGAGTCAGATGCCCAGACCAGGGCCATTACTGACAGAACCAGCCAGGCTCCCTCACTGGGACTGTTGGCAAAATTGGTGGCACGCAGAATCAGCAGACCCTGCAGGAAAGGAACCAGCATCAGCAAAGCAAAGATGCAGTTGAGCACCTTGTTATTGTGCCAGCTGGTGTTGTCAGGATAGCTTTTGACCAGAAATACTGACAGTACCCAGAAAGGAAGGCCGGCTACTACCAGATACTTCATGTATTCAGGCACGCCACTTACTATGTACTCACCAGGAGGGGCGACAATGAACATGGTTGTGGAGGCACAGGCTGCGACCACCAGAAAAGGGATGCGGCTCCTGAATTTGAGCAGCGGGCCCATTTCGTAAGCAGCCACCATGTAGATAAACAGGGCACCCATGGTAAATATGGCATAGTCTGCAAAGAACAGCCATGCAACCACGAGGGCAATCAATACTGAACCTGTGGCAATTCTAACGCCCATAGTAAAGTGTTCCTAAAGTCAAAAAGCGCTCAGCTGCCCCCGCCGCATGTCTGCGGGACTGCCTGCAGGCATGCTGGCCCGCGCACCAGCGACCTCAGGCCAGCACGCCTGCCAGCCCTCAGGCCTGTCAATTCACGCATTCTGCGCAAAAGGGCACAGGGCCACGCTCCCGGGACAACCGGGCATGGGTGTACAGCTGTAATAAATTTCCCTGACAGCGTTTACACGACAAGTGCAGTGGCAAAGCTATGCGCTCCTGTATCAGGCACGCTCTATTATCCGACTGCAGCGAGGATCAGTGCAGTGCCAGATGCTCATAATATGAGCCCGGCCTCAAAACTGTCTGTAATCTTATCTGTGATGTATTCATTGGCGGCTCAGCCGCGCAAAAACGATCCGTCAATGGTAACACAACAATGAGCAAAACCGGTTATTTATGGCACACCCCACACCGGCAAAAATCCCATTCATCTCACCGCCCGCTGCAAGCCAGTCATAAGATCGCAGCAAACTGGCATAAAGCGGCAGCAAACTCTACATTATGCCGCAGCATCACCACATGAAGCCGCAGCAGCACTCCCTCCGTCATGCCCACGCTGATGACCATACCACGCGACATATTATGTGAGCACAGTTTGTAAAATCAGAAAGACAACCGGCCACAGGGCTGATCTGCACGGCACCTTTTCTTATAATGGGCGCACTGTTTTGTTTTAGAACCTGTACTCAGGAAAATCACATGGCGTCCAAACTTATCCCGGTCAAACCAGTCAATCTAAGCGAGGCTACACGCAATCTGCTGGAGCCTCATGGACTGTACATTAAAAACGGCGTACTGCTGGCCCGTAACCTGTGCTTTCGTGCCCCGGTCTACATCTCCGAAAACTGCATTGTCATGGGCAGTCAGATTGATTCCTACTCCTACCTGGGACGCTTTTCTGTAGCAGCAGACACAAAGATAGGCCGTTACTGCTCCATAGCACACTACGTGGAGCTGGCCATGGGAATACATAATATCGACCGCTTCTCTACTACACCTGCCCTGTATAACAATATGTTTTTCATGAAGTACTCAGGAAACATTCCAGAGCAGGACCCTGACTACATTGAAAGAGGCGTTTTCAACAGAAGCGTTATCGGCAATGATGTCTGGATTGGCGCAAACGTAAAGATTCCATCATCAGTCACAATTGGCCATGGTGCCGTAATCAGCACCAATGCTGTCATTACCAAAGACGTGCCACCATACGCCGTAGTGGTAGGCGGAAGTGACGATAATGGCCGTGGCTCTCAGCGCATCATCAAGTACCGCTTCCCGGACGAGATTATCAGTGACCTTATGGAGATCAACTGGTGGGATTACGATATCCCTCGCATGATTGCCCAAGGCATTGATGTACCACGTACTGACATCAGGGGCTTAATCTCATTTTTCAAAAACGAAGACCGTGACAGGCTGATCCCGATGGCCTCTCCATGGCGCCTTCTTGCCTGCACTGACAACAATACTGTGCACATGTTCCCAACAGAGCCTGACACCTTTATGCAATACAACGTAGTAGAGGTAGACAAGAAGACAGGCAAGGCCATTTGCATGCGCCTGGCCGTGTAACATCCCATGCTGCTACAGCATCACCGGCTGCCACAGCATGCCCCAGCCCAAGGCGCTCTGATGATCGCCATGGAGGCACCTGCTCACCGCCATGAAGGCCCTTGCCTACCGCCATGGAAGCCCGTGATTAACACTATTGCAGCCATTACCTGCTGCCCGTGCCTAACGATATGGCAGCCAGTGATTACCGCAAGGTATCCCCACCATACTCAAGTCCTGTCGCCGCCAGAGATCGCAGGGAGGCTGCCTCTGCGAAGGCCATCATATGAGAACAAACTACACTAAGGAGTACCCATGTCCGGATGCCATGCCGGGCTGAGGATTTGCCTATGTCGACATCCATTGTTCCTGTTCAGCCTGTTATTCCCTCAGACCGCCTGCGCCAGAAATTTAAGGGCATAGGCCTGACTCTTAAGAATAATGTGATGGTGGATCGCAATCTGCGTTTTCGCAACCCTGCCTATGTGGCCAGCAACTGCATAGTAATGCGCACCCAGATTGACGCATACTCCTACATGGAGCGCTTCAGCGTTGCTTCCAACACTACTATTGGACGCTACTGCTCTATTGGCCATTATGTCGACATGGCCATGGGCATTCACAATTATGAGCGCTTCACCACCTCCCCTGCCTTTTATAAAAATATGATTTTCATGGACCACTCAGGCGAGATAGCTGAAGAGGACCCTGACTTTATTGCACGCGGCATGAATAACGAGGTCACGATAGGAAATGACGTATGGATAGGAGCATACGTGAACATACCTGCTTCGGTAACCATTGGTCATGGCGCTGTAATCAGCACCAATGCCGTAATTACCAAGGACGTGCCTCCCTATGCCATTGTGGTAGGAGGACCTGACAACAATGGCCGAGGCTCTCAGCACATCCTCAAATACCGTTTCCCGGACGAGATAATCAGTGACCTGCTGGAGATTAAATGGTGGGACTATGACCTGCCTCGCATGATTGCACAGGGCATTAAGGTTCCACGGGACAATATTGCTGACCTTATCTCCTTTATCAAAAACGAAGACCGCGACAAGCTCCTGCCCCTGAGCGATCAGTGGCGACTGTGCAGCTTTGCCTCAGCAGACCGCGCTTTTATCTTCCCCTCCCGTCCCGACACTTTCATGGACTACAACGCCGTTGAAGTCGATAACCAGACCGGCGCCGGCGTCAGACTGCTCAACACCCGAACCGACAACCACTGAAATACGAATCCGCAAAATACAGGCAGCAAACAGATCTCCAGAAAGAATAAAGCCTCCAGCTCAAACGAACCGGAGGCTTTATCGTATCTGCAGGAGCCATGGCTCCTGATAGCTGTCAGTCAGGTATTAGCCTAACAGGGACAGACCGAGCTGTGGACGGGTGTTAGCCTGCATCAGCATGGAGGTAGCAGCCTGCTGAATGATGGACTGCTGGCTCAGGTTAGCAGACTCTTCGGCGAAGTCAGCATCACGAATACGGCTGCGGGCATCAGCCTGGTTGGCAGAAACATTAGCCTGGTTTCGGATTGAGCTCTCTAACCTGTTCTGTATCGCACCTAGTCCGGCACGCTGACCATCAACAGCAGCAATGAGCTTGTCCATGCCTTCGATAATGCCGTCAATCTTGGTAGCATCATCAATTAAAATCTTGTCATCAAAGATTTCAGCAAAGCCGGCATCATCAATACCTGCCATACTTGCGATTTGGGAGAGCTTCATACCATTAACGGCGAAGTCGATAGTATCACCCTTGTTAGCACCTACCTGGAGAGTCATCTTGCCTTCCCAGTCACCGGCACCAGCCTCGAAAAGGGAATCATTACCAGCACCGTCCAGAACTTTCTTACCACCAAAAGTGGTCTGCTCAGCAATACGATTTACCTCAAGTGCCAGCTGAGTAGCTTCTTTAGACAGAGCAGTACGGTCTTCAGCAGTATTAGTACCGTTCTTAGCCTGAACAGCCAGAGTACGAATCTTCTGCAGCATGCCGGTAATTTCGTCCATACCGCCCTCAACAGTCTGGGCAAGAGCAATACCATCGGAGCTGTTACGGTTACCCTGGTTTAAGCCGTTAATCTGGGTAGTTAATCTGGAGGAAATCTGCAGACCGGCAGCATCGTCCTTGGCGCTGTTAATTCTCAGGCCAGAACTGAGTCTTTGATATGTAGTAGTGAGCTGATTCTGTACGTTGTTGAGGTATCTGCGTCCGTTTAAGCTTGAGACGTTTGTATTTACGTATACGGCCATAATAAACCTTTTAAATCTGATTCATATGCCCTTTCTGCCACTGTTTGTACAGAGTTGTGTACGCTATTGCACAGTAACAGAAGACATCGATTATTCTGTAAAACGCTTTAGAGAGCGTTAACCGAACATTTGTGAGCTGTCATGTTTTGCTCACATAAGAAAGGTTTCGCTTAAAAGACGATTAACCTAACAGGGACAGACCAAGCTGTGGACGGGTGTTAGCCTGCATCAGCATGGAGGTAGCAGCCTGCTGAATGATGGACTGCTGGCTCAGGTTAGCAGACTCCTCGGCGAAGTCAGCGTCACGAATACGGCTGCGGGCATCAGCCTGGTTGGCAGAAACGTTTGCCTGGTTACGGATACTGGACTCAAGGCGATTTTGTAAAGCGCCAAGGCCGGCACGCTGGCTGTCAACAGCACCAATCAGCTTGTCCATACCCTCAATGATGCCGTCAATCTTGGTTGCGTCACTTAAAAGCGCAGTGCTGTTACCGTCATCCCATATATCGGCAAAAGTAACGTTGGCAAGAGCTGCCATAGCAGAAAGACGCATGGAGTTAACTTCAAAATCAATGGTATCGCCCTTGTTTGCACCTACCTGGAGAGTTAACTTACCGGCATTGCCATTTGCAGCACCGTAAATGTCGGTATCCTTGCCACCGCCGTCGAGGACGGTCTTACCACCAAAGGTAGTGCTTGAGGCAATACGGTTAATCTCGGAGATTAAAGAGGTAGCCTCCTTGTTGAGTGCCTTGCGATCCTCAGCAGTATTGGTACCGTTCTTGGCCTGAACAGCAAGAGTACGAACCTTCTGCAGCATGCCGGTAATTTCATCCATACCACCTTCGATGGTCTGGGCAAGAGCAATACCGTCAGAAGTGTTGCGGTTGCCCTGGTTTAAACCATTAATCTGAGTGGTTAATCTGGAAGATATCTGCAGACCAGCAGCATCGTCCTTGGCGCTGTTAATTCTCAGGCCAGAACTGAGTCTTTGATAGGTAGTAGTGAGCTGATTCTGTACGTTGTTGAGGTATCTACGTCCGTTTAAGGAGCTGACATTAGTGTTTACGTATACTGCCATTTTGTCTCTCTCATAATGTTGCAACATCAATCGCTTGATATTGCCTTTGTCTCTATGCGACCTAACGGGGTGCCTGAATATTTTTATCTATACAGAGGGCCGCATATAAATATAGCATAAACAAACACTTGTATGGCAGTGATAGATACTACATATAAAGTTTACATAGAAACACAGAAACCCTGTTCCTGCGTTAATGTAAACGTTATCGATAAGAAATTTCTGGACTGAAAATATGTCAATATAGATACACTTTTTGAACTTTTGTGAATTACCTCTTCGTCCTTATTTTCCCCGGTGTATGATGAAAGATCATAATGTTTTATAAAGCATATAATTAGCTAAACATGTATCTGCATGAAATAAATCGTTTGATGATTGCTTTACTAAAATATTTTGTAAATGGTCTTAGTCTGACAGTCAATTTTCGGGTAGTAATTATGTCAGGTTGGGATGAAATATCGAACTGAAGATAATTGAGTTTTGAATTAAGCTGAGTTGATGCTGAGGCACAGCGTGCCCGCGCACGTATGGCATGGCAGAAGAGGTGCCGCATTGGAGTGATCAGTGACTTGCAGGCGTACTTGGGCGCACGCTTAGCGTGCTGCCTGAAATGTTGGAGATTTGGGTCTTTTGTAGTGATATGGTGGGGTGGCCGGGCGATGGGCGGGTACAGCCGGTCATACCAGGGAATGAGCAGACGATGTGCTGGTATGGCCGGGCGATCGCCGGGCGATGGGCGGGGATGGCAGGTCTGGACCGGGCCGGGGTGTATGATTTGCTGTGGCTGTGCTAAATGCGGGTGGCGACCTGCTCTGAGGTCATGCCGAAGCGGCGTTCGCGTGAGTTGAAGTAGGTAACAGCTGATCTGATCTGCTCTTCATCAAAATCAGGCCACAGAGCTTCACATACATAAAACTCGCTGTAGGCGCACTGATAGAGCAGGAAATTGCTGATGCGGCTTTCTCCGCCGGTGCGGATAAGCAAATCAACATCATCAAGTACAGTCAGTCGTTCCTGAATGCTCTGCTCGGTAATGTCCTCAGGTGCAATAAGACCAGCCCTGAGATCAAGAGCAAGAGATCTTGCTGCCTGGGTAATATCCCAGCGTCCGCCATAGTTGATGGCGATATTGAGCTGCATGGCAGTATTGCTGGCGGTCAGCTGCTGAAGTTCAGCTACAGCCTTTCTGAGCTTTTCAGAAAAACGGCTCAGATCACCGACAAAGCGTACTTTGATATTGTTCTTGTGGAGGCGGTCGCGTTCGCTTTTTAAAACGGCGGCAAAGAGCTCCATCAGACCTGAAACTTCCTCAGGTGGACGCTTCCAGTTTTCAGAAGAGAATGCAAAGAGGGTAAGAACAGACACGCCCAGAGACGCAGCAAATTCTACAGTACGCGTGACAGCCCGAGCGCCCTGGCGATGCCCCATGAGGCGCATCATGCCGCGCTTTTTTGCCCAGCGTCCATTGCCGTCCATAATGATAGCAAGATGGCGAGGCACAGCTGCCTCGCCAGTTTGTAGTAATTTTTGCATCGCTGTAGAGCTAATTAGATTTCCATTAACTCTTTTTCTTTATCAGCCAGGATGTCCTCACACTGCTTGATGGCAGCATCGGTCAGCTTCTGGATCTGATCTTCACCGGACTTGAGCTCGTCCTCAGAGATGGACTTGTCCTTCTGTAAGTTCTTTAAGGACTGGTTGGCATCACGACGTACGTTGCGAATTTCAACACGGGACTGCTCAACTTCACCGCGGACGATCTTGACGAGGTCCTTACGGCGCTCCTCGGTTAATGGAGGAAGAGGCACGCGGATGTCTACACCGGCTACTACCGGATTGAGACCCAGTTCAGACTTCTGAATGGCCTTCTCAACGTCCTTGATGGCGTTACGATCAAAAACGGTGAGCTTTAAGGTACGGGCATCTTCAACGTTGACCTGAGCTACCTGACGTAATGGGGTAGGAGTACCATAGTAATCAACCATGATTCCATCTAAAATGCCAGGCTGAGCGCGGCCGGTGCGGATCTTGTTCAGGCGGCTGCCCAGGGAATCCACGGCCTTCTTCATGCGCTCTTGAGCATCATTTTTAACGTCATTAACCATAATTTATCTCCTTACTAAGAGATGAGGGTTCCCTCATCTCCTCCGGTTGCGGCGTTTAAAAGGGCACCTTCCCTGGTCATGGAGAAGACACGAATCTTCATCTCATGATCACGGGCCAGGGCAAAGGCAGTCAGATCCATGACCTGAAGCTCCTTGGTCAGAACTTCCTTGTAAGTCAGGGTCTTGTACAGTACAGCATCAGGATCCTTGAAAGGATCGGCGCTGTATACACCGTCAACCTTGGTGCCCTTTAAAACTTCGTCACAGTGCAGCTCAACTGCGCGTAATACGGCAGCAGTATCAGTAGTGAAGAATGGAGAACCGGTGCCTCCTGCTACGATAAGCACTGAGCCCTGCTCCAAAATCTCACGTCCATTCTGAGCGGCATACTGCTCGGTAATCGAAGCAATACCCTGAGCAGACATCAGCACACAGTGAGTGCCCTGACGGATAAGCTCATCACGCATGGCAAGACCGTTAATCACAGTTGCCAGCATGCCCATGTGGTCACCCACAGTGCGGTCCATACCGGCTTTCTGAAGAGCGGCGCCACGGAAGATATTACCGCCACCAATAACCAGAGCAACCTGTACGCCCTGATTCCTGATCTCGATAATGCTGCGGGCCATCTCAGAGAGAATGGCTGGCTCGATACCAAACTGGGTCTCACCGCCAAGAGCCTCACCTGAGAGCTTGATTAAAATACGACGTGAAGATTTTAGTGACGAAGTCATTGAGAAATGCCTATATTACTTGTTGGATGCAGCAGCGATTTGAGCCTGTACTTCAGCAGCGAAGTCGTCGGTCTTCTTCTCGATACCCTCACCAACCTCAACACGGATGAAGGACTTGGCAACAGCACCCTTGGCCTTTAACATGTCGCCTACGGATACGCTTGGGTCCATAACGAATGGCTGACCAGTTAAGGAAACCTCACCGGTGAACTTCTTCATACGGCCTTCAACCATCTTCTCAGCAATCTCACGTGGCTTGCCGGAGTTCATGGCGATCTCGATCTGAATGGCGCGCTCCTTCTCAACAACGTCAGCAGAAACGTCCTCTGGGTTTACGAATTCAGGCTTGGATGCACATACGTGCATGGCAACATTCTTGGCAGTCTCCTGATCGCCGCCCTCTAATACTACAACTACGCCAATGCGCTTGTTGGAGTGGACGTAGATACCCAGGTTGGAACCGGAAACGCGGAAGATGCGACGGATGCCGAGGTTCTCACCGATCTTGGAGATCAGAGCGGTCAGGGCCTCACCTACGTTCTGAGCGTCGTCATACTTGGCAGCCTTTAAGACTTCAACGTCATCGCTCCTGGTAGCAAGGGCGATCTGGGCAACCTTGTTGGCAAACTCAACGAACTCTGCATTCTTGGCAGCAAAGTCAGTCTCGGAGTTAACTTCAACTAATACAACTTCGTTACCCTCGGAAGCGGTAGCAATCATACCCTCGGCAGCAGTACGGGTAGCCTTCTTGGCAGCCTTAAGGGCACCGGACTTACGCATCTCTTCGATGGCGGCTTCGATGTTGCCGTCGGTAGCAACCAGAGCCTTCTTACAATCCATCATGCCTGCGCCGGTAATGTCGCGTAACTCTTTTACGAGAGCAGCGGTTACGTTAGCCATTATTATTTCCTCAACTAATTCATAAAAGGCAGGGTTACCCTGCCTTATATTTTTTAAATAGAGCCTCAACAGTCCAGGTCAGCAGGCTGTACTGATACAGTCAGCCTGATGTGACCACAAGTCACTGCACTCCCTGCTCTTTGTGAGCCTGTCTGAGATGAATCCGGAAAAGCAACCTGAGATTACTGCCAGAATACCTGTTGCTGCAGTCAATAAAGGAAGTGACGCACAGTGGTGACAGTTGGGTGAAGCGCGGCTTGTTCTGAAAGCGCGTTGCTCTCAGGCCGGCCAGAGCTGCCATGGGGCAGCGGGAAAGCGACTTTGGATCTGCATGTCCTGCGACATAAACAGGCGGCTCCGCTCCTGGTGAGATACCAGACTACCGCCTGTGTGAGGTAATAGATTTTTACTTAAAGGCAGTCATGAAAGGTCTGACCATTCATGACAGCGCTGAAATTAAGCCTCAGCGGCTTCCTCAGCCTTAACCTCAGCCTCAACTGGCTGCTCGGCCTCAGCACGGTTCATCTCAGCACGGGCAGCGTTGATGGTCTCAACAGCACCCTTTAAGTACAGGTCGATGGCGCGGATAGCGTCGTCGTTGCCTGGAATTACGTACTGGACGCCATCAGGGTTGGAGTTGGTGTCGACAACAGCAACAACTTCGATACCCAGATTGTTGGCTTCCTTAATAGCGATGTGCTCAACCTCAGCGTCGATAACGAATAAGGCATCTGGCAGACCGCCCATGTCCTTAATACCACCCAGGGAACGGTTTAACTTCTCGAGCTCACGGGAGCGTAATAAAGCTTCCTTCTTGGTCAGCTTCTCGAAAGTGCCGTCGGTAGCCTGAATCTCAAGCTCCTTTAAGCGCTTGATGGACTGACGAACGGTCTTCCAGTTGGTGAGCATGCCACCTAACCAGCGGTGATCAACATAGTACTGATCACAGGCCTTGGCAGCTGGGCCAATCTTGTCAGCAGCAGCACGCTTGGTGCCTACGAATAAGATCTTGCCCTTGTGAGCTACGGTGGAGCTTAAGAAGTTTAAGGCTTCGTCATAGCACTTTACAGTCTTCTCGAGGTTGATGATATGTACACCATTACGGGCACCGAAGATGTACTGCTTCATCTTTGGGTTCCAGTAGCGGGTCTGGTGACCGAAGTGAACACCAGCCTGTAACATATCGCGCATCGAAATAGTAGACATGAAATAATCCTAATAAATGACAAAAAGTGGGTTGGGCCTCCACTGTTCAACTCTTCAAACCTGGCGCTTGAAAACATTCTGCAGTCCGGGCTCTGCTTTCCTGTGACAAAAGCTGCTTTTTCAGCGCTTGCGGATACCGGTCTCCGGCTCCGGATAAATCGTC
The DNA here is from genome assembly GCF_023050955.1 of Anaerobiospirillum sp. NML120511. Lineage (NCBI taxonomy): Bacteria > Pseudomonadati > Pseudomonadota > Gammaproteobacteria > Aeromonadales > Succinivibrionaceae > Anaerobiospirillum > Anaerobiospirillum sp. NML120511. The sequence continues at coordinate 58,309 of NZ_JALKIK010000013.1, read as the reverse complement.
ACTGGCAACCAACTTCAGCCTGGTCCTGCCTGAGTCATCCCTCAGCCGCATCCTGAATCTGTGCAAACCTTTGCATTTGCGGATAGCGGTCTTACACTCGATGACAAGTCTTCAATTATAAGAATGGTCCCTCTATAAGGTCAGGCAGCATCAATACAATGTCCTTTACGCCACCAGGGACGACTCGGGAACATCAGATTTGATCATGTCTGCGGTAACCGCAGCAGGTCATTGTGCTTTACCTTGACCATTGCCACAGGTCCAGGCCCAAAGATCTCCAGGGGCAAGAACCTCAAAATATGTGGCCAGAGTTAAGCGCAGGTCCAGGTACGACAATGTGGCACCTGCCTGCATACCATCTTTTCTAACACCGGGCACCCTGAAGCAGCCTTTATGAACAGTGTGTGTAATACAAAAGAGGTAATTGAATTCTTCCGCCTCTTGCTAACCCCGCTCCAGAGCTTTGCATCTCTCTGAAGTTTCGTTCCGATTACTCGTACAAAATTCACAAAATGTGACCTTTGCAGCAAAAGGCAAACTATTTTAGCATATGGATCAGGAATTTTTCAGCTATTTTGATTTTTTATTCAAGCCCGGAAATATCGGATTTCCTGGACATTTTCAGCCCTTTGTATTCCCGCCATCGCAAGCCCTGGGCACGAAATTCTTCAATACAAACTTTTCTGACAGAGTGAGACGCAAAACAGACTGAACATACCTTACAAAGCTGGCATCTAAATCAGCACTCAGTCCGGCCTTTCCTGCAGTAAAGCAGGACTGCCTTCTCACAATTTCAGGGACTCCATTCCTGCTTCTCCTGTATGACCTGCCGGCTCATGACGACTCCAGCTATGCCATGCCGGCGCATGACGACTCCTGGCGCTGTTCTGAAGGCGCATGACGACTCCTGGCGCTGTCCTGCCATGCCATGACCGCTCTGTTCAGATGTGAAAAAGGCACATTTCCATATGGAGATGCGCCTTTTTCATATGTGGTGAATGCTCAGGCCAGCCTGCCGGATGCTGTACTATGCAGCCGGGGCCTTGCTGGCCTTGTCAGCCTCAGTGGCTGATTCAGGCTCAGAGTCCTGCTCAGCTGCAGCGCCTGCTGCAGCTGCGTCAGCGGCCTGAGCTGAGGTCTGGGCCTCAGCACTGGCAGATACTGAGGACTTGTCCTCAGACTGGCCCTGCTGGTTGAGGGTTACGCAGGCACTGTTCATGTAGCCGTGGGAGTAGATATTGTGACCAAGGTTGCTGTAGGAAATGGCGCGCCTGAGCATCTCCTGATAGTGAGGTTCAGCAGCCTTTTCCTTATCAATCGCGGTAAGCTGCAGGTCCTTTCCTACCTTGTAGAAGTAAGGCTGAGCATAAGGAGCAATCTCTACCAGATCATCGCCCTCAAGCAGACCAAAGTTGTTGTTAATCTGCATGATGGCACGGTTCTTTGTGTCATTGCGGGTCAGGTTCTGACCTACATTTGGAGTAACGACATCAAGACCTGCAAGAGACATCAGGGTAGGTCCCATATCAATCTGAGAGACAATACGCTTATCAGTATGAGGCTTGACGTTAGGAGCGATGATGACGGCCGGAATGGCAAAGTCGTTGAGAGGGAAAATCTCCGAACCATAGACGCGGCTTTCATGGTCAGCAATTACCAGAAAGACTGTGTCCTTGTAATAGTCCTCAGATGCAGCCTTCTCAAGGTAAGTACCCATGGCATAGTCTGCATACTTGGCTGCCAGCAGACGGGCCGGTTCAGGATTTTCAAAGCCATCAAGCGATACCTTGCCTGCAGGGATATCAAAAGGATCATGGAAAGATGATGAGAACACTACTGAGAAGAAGCGCTCGCCACGGGCATGAATTTCCTTAAAGGTTTCATTGGCCTTGTTAAACAGATCCTCGTCGGATACGCCCCATGCAGCTACAAAAGACGGATTTTCATAGTCTTTCTGCTCAACAATATGCTCTACACCGTTGTTGTAGAAATAGGTGCGCATATTGTCAAAATGGCTCTCACCACCATAGATAAAGGAAGTTTTGTAGCCGGCCTGCCTGAACACCTGAGCAAGTGAGGCGTAGGCATAGCCAGGCTGAGCCAGCTTCACAATACTCTGCAGAGCAGATGGCGGATAGGAGGCGGTTACAGCCTCAATACCACGGATGGAGCGGGTTCCGGCGGCATACATGTTTTCAAACCACCAGCCCTTGTCACGCAGTTTTTCCAGATAAGGGGTCATTGGGAAGCCGCCCTGGCTTTCTACAAAATTGTCACCCAGGGACTCCTCAAGAATAATGACCACATTGTAGGTACGGGCAGCATCAGTACCGGCAACGCCACCGGCAGAGCCGGCACCAGCAGCCGCAGCGTCACCGGCATCAGCGGTGGTGCCCGGCTGACCTGGTTTGCCGGTGTACACTCCCCTGAACGGGGTAATGTGCTGATTTATTGGACACTGCTCGTTAAATGGCTGAGCATTGGTGCGTGCTGAGAGCTCATCTATGTGGGCCAGGGCCTCAGGGGCCTCAACACGGGCATAAAGCTGGTCTTCAGTAATGGTCAGATCATCAAGATGCAGATAATGGTAAATAGCTGAATAACTTGAATTTACCGGCAGAGAGTTGGCCAGACTGTTATTGCTGAAAGATACCATTGCAGGGTTTAAAGGACGGTGGCCCAGGGTGGAGCGTATGCCCAGAGGAACGATACAGATGGTCAGCACCAGCGCAATGGCACTGTAGGTGAAGCTGCCCTGACGGTAGTTGCGCAGCAGGAATGAGCTGACACGAAAGCCTACGTATAAGGCAATACCGGTACCGATAATGGTGGCGAAAAGCTCCAGCTTGTGACCACCCCACAGGGTGGCAGTCAGCTCTTTGAGGTACTTGATGTACTGAACGTAAATCTGATTAGGGCGGACGCCGTACTCCATGATAAAGCCAGGAGTAGCCAGCTCATTGAGCACGATAAAGGCAAAGCCCAGAGCACAATAAATGCTGATTATAAAAGGAATGATGCGCGGTACTCTGACATAAGGATTCAATGAGGCCAGGGTAAGTACCAGAAAAGGCAGAGCAAACAGACCGCACACTGAGGCAAAGTCAACACGAATACCCTGCAGCAGCACTATATGGAAAGTACCCTCAGGAATTACATCCCATTGCCATATGGAAAGCGCAATTCGTGACAGGGTGAAGAAAACCATTGCCATCAGCGCCATGACCAGGATTGGGTTGACACCATAGTGAAGGCGTCTTAAAAACTTACGCAGCTCAAACATGCTTGCCCCGCTCTGTAAAACAATATCCACACTGTTCCTGAAAACACCCGCATTAACCGTGCAAGCTCTTAAGCACGACGGTGATGAAACACATGCTGCTCACAGCTGCAGCATTAACATGGGACAGAAAGCTCATACCTGCGCTGCCTGGCACGCCGCAAACATGTGCGGCCAGGCTGGCGCATCGGGCTTGCAGTAGCGCAAGGCGCACCAGGACGCGCACTTCCCAGGATAAACAGTGCCCATGTCAGGAACGTTCCTATGATACAGGCAAACAAACAGAATTTAGTTATTCCCAGGTATTTTTATGCACCAGCTGCGCCACTGCAGGACATAAGCCCCGTCCTGACGGGGCTTTCAGGAGCCTGACATTGATCAGTCCAGGTGCCCATCAATGTGGCCTGCAGATTGTGCAGTCCTGGTGACCATCAATGTGGTCTGCAGTTTGCGCCGTCCAGGTGCTCATCAGTGCGGCCTGCAGTTTGCGCCGTCCAGGTGCCCATAGACGCGGACTCCGCTTTGCAATCTGGAGAAAGCCCTGAGCTCTATGGGTGCAGCGCCACATGAGGGCAGCCCCCATGGCTCCACATGGCTCCCCACGGGGTCTGGATGCCTTGGAGCCTGGGTCGGTCCGGGTTGAGATCAGGAATTTATGCGGGTTGAAATATCCATAAAAAAAAGCATCCTCGGCGCAAAGCCGGGGATGCTTTTTCTTTTGCCCGTTGACAGCGAACAGTTCCGGAAGGATGAGTTTAGCTGCAAGGAATTAAGTTAACTGCAGGGGAGCAGAATGCGCATATTGCGCTATTTTCCTGCAGCGGCTCTGATGCCGGTCTGGTCGGGCTACGGCCCGGCCATATCCACGAGAGTGCTCTCCTGGATCAAACCTGCTCCTGAGTTACGGGCAAGTAATGAAGTATCAGAGCGAACTAGTCCATACTGCCGTCACGCAGCCTGAAGCGTGACAGATTGTTGACCAGATCGGAGATGGAGTTAACAGAGTTGTCGCAGCGTGCCACGGCCTCTTCAGCAGAACGTACGATCTCCTCGGAGTCGGTGGTGATCTTCTGCATGTTGGCTGAAATCTCAGAGGTAGCAGTGGTCTGCTCTTCGGCAGCGGTAGCGATCATACGAATCTGATCGTTTACCTGACCTACGAAGTCGATAATGCTGTTCAGAGTGCTCTCGATATTGGCTGCACGGTCTGCCACGGCATTGATCTTCTCTACAGAGCTGTTCATGGAGCTGGTGGCATCAGAAGCATCCTTCTGAACCTGGCTTACCATTGAGGAGATTTCCTGAGTTGAGGCAGAGGTACGGGATGCCAGAGCACGAACTTCGTCGGCTACCACGGCAAAGCCACGACCGGCCTCACCGGCACGGGCAGCCTCAATGGCAGCGTTAAGAGCCAGCAGGTTGGTCTGAGCAGCAATCTCATCAATGGTACCAACGATGGAACCAATCTTCTGAGTCTGGTCAGCCAGGGCCTGAACCTTCTTGGCATCTTCAGTGGTGTAGCGAGACTGATCGCGAATATCTTCAATAGTGGAACGGATCAGATTTACGCTGTCCTGAGTTACGTTGCTTGACTGGTCAGCCAGTACAGCAGCACGCTCACAGTTTGCAGCAATTTCCTGAGTGGTGGAAACCATCTCATTGGCAGCGGCGGCAACGGAGATAACCTGCTGCTCGGCCTCACGTGATGAGCCCATGATGGAGTTGGCTGAGTTCTTGGTAGCATAAAGCTCGCCGTTGAGCTCATCGGCCAGTCTTCTGATCATGGCAATGGAATCACTCAGGTCATTTCTCATCAAACGCATGGCATCGGAGAGCTCACCGAACTCATCCTTGCTGACGTTCTTGATGGAAACGTTGAGATTATTCTTGGCAATTTCCTTGGCAATGTTAACTGAGGTGCTCAGGTGGGAAGTGATTACGCCGGCAACGTAGAAAGCGGCGACAACGCCCAGAATGATAATACCAACGGATAGAGCTACTACGATGTAGGCTGGGGTAGTGTCCTGCAGTGCGCCTACAGCCTTCTTAACATAGCTTACTACTGCACGGCTCATGGAGCTGGTCAGGTTGGACATGTCGCTGGAGACAGGCTGCATCTCGGAGAGGTAGAAAGACAGAGCATCATACGGCTTGCCAGCATCTACCAGAGGTATAACTACCATGGTGTAGAGCTCATTGAACTGCTTGCCCAGCTCGTTCAGGCGCTTTAAGTGGTTGCCGTAGAAAGCACTGTCACTCTCTAATGAGGCGATATCGTCAAGAGCAACCTTCATCAGTCTCTCAAACTTCTCTCTGTTCTCCGGATTTACATTACCAGGAGTGAGGTAGTTGGACAGGCTGTTATTGGCTGCAACGATATTGTTGTTCACAGTCAGCACGCGCTCGAAACGGGTGTCAATGATCTTGCGAACATCGTCAGCTACGGCAGTACTCTGGAACAGAGCCCGTACTGCGGTTACGGAAATACAGATGGTCAGTAACAGGATGATACCGAAGCCCAGTAAGAGCTTGGTCTTCATCTTGGCATTGTTTAGCAGCGACATGATATCTACTCCCCTGATTCCAGGAAAACCTGGATGTAATTCCCAAGCCCCGTCCTCAAATACCAATACCAGCAGCAGTGCCGGAAGCATTTGTGACCAGGAGGATTACAGCTCCGGGCCATGTCAGTCCAGAAAGGCTGCCCGGGCAACCCTGTTATCTGTAACACCAGCTGTTAAAGCTCAGAAATCAGTTTTATAAAGTCACTAAATGTCTGATGGCAGTGTTTTCAGCTCTGCACCGGTAAGCACATAACTTCAAAAGCGCATCAACATTGATTTAAAAAGGGACTACCCCCTGAAAATACAGTCAGCTGAGCATGCGAGATACCGCGTTTCAGCATTCTGTGAAAACCTTTGCCGTTTTGACTCAGGGCGCCTTCCGCACTAGTCATTAGCAACAGCCGTGCCGGATGAAAAATTATCCGGAAACAAAAATAATGCACCAGTGTACTCCAATAAAACAAATACACGGTGTTTTTAAATTCTTCCGGACAAGAGCTTCAATCCCGGTCTGTAAGTGACTCAATCACACACACACGGCCCAACCCTGAAATAAATGCCACAGGAATCCGGCTGTTATTTAAAAATCTCATATCAGTACTGGCCGCTCTTGGTAAGAACGCAGTACTTGCATGCGGTTTACAGTATGACAACCGCACGAGGGACATAAGGACTTAATGACGGGTAACCCACCTGCTCTTGATCTTGTCGATGGTACCGTCCATGAACATTTCCTCCATGGTTTTTGCAATCAGAGCGCGGTATGGCGAGTCCTTCTGCAGCATCAGAGCATACTGACAGGCATCCTGACCAAATACGTCATCAGTCAGATCGAGGTTCAGCTCATCCATCACAGTTGCAAAATCAGCAAGAGGTGGCCGGTCATAAATAATGGCGTCATAGCGGCCCATGGCTACAAAGAATGAAGCCAGAATATTGCTCTCAAAATAATGAATCCTGGCTCCACTGGCTGAAGCAAAAGACTCTGCAGTGGAGTTCCTCTGCACTCCAACATTCTTGCCTTTGAGGTCTGCAAGTGTCTTCAGACCAGGATTGACTTTGGTGCTGTACATAAGAGCCAGAGATGACTCGAAATAAATAGGTGAAAAATCGTAGTTCTTAGTACGTGCTACAGTGTAGGAAATACCACCGCCCAGAATATCAGCCTTCTTTTCCTTGATACGTCTCATACCCTCAACGTGGGCAATAGGATAAATTCTGTCTTCTGTCAGCTCAAACCCCAGACGCTTCTGCAGCTCAAGGATGATGTCCACATCAATGCCCTGAGGATGAAAAAGATCATTAGTCAGGAAAGCCATTGGAGGACCTGACGGATTTACAAAAGCAGTAAGGGTTTTCCCCTTGAGCTCACCGGCTGCCAGTGCGCCGGAACTCATGCTCAGTCCAAGGGTAAGAGCTGCGGCAATAGCACCTAACTTTTTAGCTAAATACATACTTTCACGACCAGATTTTCTGAAATGCAGAACATGCTGCACAATTTATAAAAGCCTGTCTCTGAACGGCCTGCTGTATTGCACGGTTTTGCAGATGCAGCGACCTCAACATGATATGCCCGGTAAGGATACATGCTGCCAGGACCATCTATAAGCATATGAAAAAGTCCGGCATTTTGCTCAGTTCACAGCCGTGATCTGTGATGCATCACAAATCTTGGACATAGCTACTGAATCTGTTGACACTGATAAAGCGCTGTATTGTACCTTTTCTGCACTTATTTATGGCAAATTTCGGTGAATACATAGTACAAAAAGAGCACGCAAAACTGATAAAAAACAGCAACCTGTCCAGGAACGCACACAATTTCGTGCACCAGCACGCAATTGAACATCCCTTAAAACATGCTTTTAATGAACAATTTCAGGTGCTGTGCCGTGTTCGCACGAAATCAACGCATCATTTTGCGATCGTATCTTTGAAAGCACAGGGAAGCACCAGGTCCCACGGAGCACAAAGAGCACAGCCCTGATAACAACAGCCAGGATCAGCTGGGAATAACCAGGTCAGACCAGGGTACCGACCCATGACGCGTATAAACAAAAAGAACAAGCACGCCACTTACCCACTCGACCATCACAGTTCCGCCAGCCCGCCAGCGGGCTCGTGCTCCTGCCTGCATGATGCGAACACAAGGCCCTGCAGCCATGCATTGCATGCAGGAACTAAGCGTCAGCATCCCTGCGCAGCCGTACAGCTTGCAACTGTGGCCTGCTGCCTGAGCCATGCCATATGTAGCCAGACTCGGGCAACGGTGCGTCAGGCCAAATCACTCAACATGCCACTTTTTGAGGATGGCGGCGATAGTACCGTCGTCAATCATTTCCTGAACAGTGTCATGAATGAGCTTGTTGTAAGACTTGTTCTTTGGCATTAGAAGGGCAAATCTGCAGGTTTCCTAGCCAAAAGGCTCGTCGGTAACATCAAGATTGAGAGTCTTCATGACACGGGCAAAATCAGCAGTTGGTGGACGATCGAAAATCATGCCGTCGTACTTTCCCGTGGCAACCATAAAGTTAGCCAGAACATTGCTGTAGAAATAGACAGGTCTGGCCCCCAGCTTTTCGGCGTAAACCTCGGATGGAGATCCCTCCTGAACACCTATGGTCTTGCCCTTGATGTCATTGATGGATTTTATGTCCGGATTATGGGTTTTGCTGTAAAGGACGGTAAGCGAGGAGGCCAGGTATACAGGGGTATGACCATACTGCTCGGCACGGGCCGGAGTCAGGGAAATACCGCCGCTGATAATATCAGCACGGCCATCAAGTACACGCTTCATGCCCTCAGAAAAGTTCTGAGGAATGACACGGTCCTCGGTAAGCTTAAAACCAAGACGTCTCTGCAGCTCCCTGATGATATCGATGTCGACACCAGAAGTATGCAGAAGATCCTCAGACAGATAGCCCATAGGGGCGCCGCTCGGCACTACCAGAGCTGTCAGTGTCTGGCCCTTAAGTTCATTTTCAGCTGCAGCCTGATTAAAAACACAGCTTCCCAGTGCAGCTGCAATCAGCACTGCACCAAGTTTTTTCACTATATACATAGACAAAAACCGATTCTCACCAATATTAAGGTTTTAGTCAAAAGCCGGGCAGCCTGTCTTGATAACCAGGAAAATCTGTCCGACTACAAGCTCCGCAAAATAAAGAGCCACGAAAAACTGTTGCGGCAACTGCTGAAAATATCCAGCAATCTATCTGTTATCTGCCGCCAGTCCCCAAATCAGGGACAACTACAAAATCTCTTACGAAAATACTGTTATGCTGGTGCCATGGCATAGATCATGGAACCAGTTAAGGCATCAATACTGCTGCCATTGACCGGCAGCGTAATTAGTTAAGGAAAGTTTATCCAGTACAGGATGAACAGGGAGGCAGATAAAACGGGCAGGCCCGGTACTGCAAAGCTCGCCCCTGTGGGCTTTGACCTGCAGGACTGTCCTTGACCGTCATGACAAGGACCCGGCTTTAAGGACAAGGCAGTTGTCCTCCAGCCATTGTTTCGTGCTTAAGAGTCAATCATGCTGCACAGGCGCTACTGCAGCCGCTACTGATTAACTCTTAATGTCGACATCACAGCATCACCAATGAAAACGTTTTCATTGCGAACACCTGTGTCGTGTAAATATTCATCCATCCCATGCATTACCAGTGCCCAGGAGGGACGTGCTGCCTCAATGACGCTGCAAACAAGCCCCTGCCAGCCCCGCCTGGCAAGTGCATGGGCCTGGCAGGCACACCAAGGCAAGGCTGGGGCTTGCCGGGCTGAGCCGGGACGACTATGAGTCATAAAGGAAGGCGGATATCTGAAAAAACCAGATAAATCCGAAAAATCAGAGAGATCAGCTAAGTCTGATATTTATTAAATTCTGACAGTCAAGGCAGGACCAGGTCTGCCCATAATGAAGGAGTTGCTATTCGGCTCCCCACTCAGCCAGAATGCCGTCAATGGTACCGTCTTCCTGCATTTCCTTGAGAGTATCGGAAATGTACTTGGTATAAGGGGAGTGCTTGGCCAGAGCAAAAGCAAACATACAGGCCTCCTCACCGAACTTGCTGTCAGTAACGCCCATATTCATGCTGGGCACACTACTGGCAAAATCAGCGATAGGAGGGCGGTCATAAATAAGACCATCAAGCTGGCCGGCACTGAGCTGGTAAATAGCCATGGTCAGGTTGGTAAAGTACACCGGGGTAGCACCGTATTTGGCTGCATAATCCTCAGCTGTTGAGTTCTTTTCCACTCCTATTCGACGGCCTTTGATATCGTTTTCATTCCTGATAGCGCGACCACCGTCTTTGCTGTACAGAATGCCAAGGCTGGAGTGCCAGAAAACAGGTGTGAAGTCGTACTTTTCAGCACGGGCTTCGGTATAGGAGATGCCGCCAATAACCAGATCAGCAGTACCGTCACGCAGACGGGCAAAGGCATCTGTACGTGGCAGAGGATAGACGCGGTTTTCCTTGAGATTGAACATCAGGCGGCGTTGCAGCTCAAAAAGGATATCGATTTCAATGCCCATAGGGTGGAGGAGATTGTCCTTAAGAAAAGCCTGTGGAGCACCGGCAGGATTTACATAAACTGACAGAGTTACATGCTCCAGCTCGCCGGCTGCATTAGCCTGGGACAGTCCTGCCATACCAATGGCAGCTGCCAGTGCACCGGCAATGATATTCTTGGAAAACCTCATAATTACTCCCCTGATCTGTTCCAGATTCAACAGCGAGCTCCCTCTCGACATTGAAGTCTGAAGTGGATAAAGCCGTGACAACTGACCGTGCGGTCATTATGACCTTGTATTCCACACTCCTTTTTGACATATGCCCCTGTATGTCACATGAGCCCTGCAATATGCCCTGCGCCACATGAGCCCATGCAATATGCCCTGCGCCACATGAGCCCATGCATATGAGCCTCTGTGTCACATGATCCTTTGCACATACCCATGGGACGGCCACAAAAGCCTGACATACAGATAACTGCAGTACGGTAGCCATGCATGGACCATACTAAGATGCACATGAACCGGCAGTGACTGCAACTGATGTTTGAAGTCAATCGTAAGCTGACAAGAAGACAGACTCCTTTCTGTTTTTCACCAGACTATTTATCCAGTCTGCCTCCGCTACTGGAATTTAGAATTAAACTATACCGTTTAGTTTACTTGTCAAAATACGCAAGACTGACAGCATTCCAGGGCGAAGTTAATAATTCTTGTCGTTTTTGATATCGACAGTGTACACAAATTTCTTAACTTGTGTGTGCATTCACGGCTCAAAATCGTGCAGGCAGCCTCATACGTAAATATATGATTTTTTTAAATGCGTTCTGACTGTTCCCTGTAAATACGGGGTTCTTTCAAAAGTACCGAAATGTCATTGCGTTATCCGTGACAAAATAACAAAACTTTAAAAAGTTGTGTAAAGTTTGCGAGAAATGGCATTTCTACCATAATGTCCGGCATTATCATCTTTGCTAGATACACAGAATATTTAATTACAACCCCACCCAAAAGTACCAGCGCCATAAACAAGTCGCCATCCTAAATTCAGTTGTTAACCTGTTCATATATCGGTGTAAACCACTGAACAAGACCACTTACCATCCCCAACGTAAATTCCACAATCCCTGCACAAAAAAAACCATGCCTGACCTACTGCAGCGCCCCATGAATTAACCAGCCCTCCAGCCAGCCCCAGCTCTTCACTTTCATCGCTTATCCGCTCATTCCTCGTTTAGACGCTCCTGACCAGTACCGGCGCCCGCGCATCAGAAACCGGCATAACGTTACAGTCAGAGCCTGATGTGTCAGCGTTCCTGGATGGAAATATATCCAGCTCACATAAGTTCAGATATCAGCGCGGGCCCTCAATTTAAGCCTCCTGTGAGGGCTTAATCTTTTTAAAGTAATACGCCCGGGCAATTCAGGTATTGAAAATGCAGGTGGATGCTCTACAGTGGCCTGCTCCGTTGCATGTGAGGGGGCGGGCCTGATATCTGACAGACACTCAAAAGGAGAAGATACAAATGGGCATCAAGATCAAAATAGCCAATCAGGTATTTACTGCAGAGCTTGAGAGCAATGCCACTGCTGATGCTTTTCTGGATCTTCTCCCTCGCACCTTTCTCATGAACGAAATGGGCGGAAACCAGAAATACCACTATCTGCCTGCCAGCCTGCCCGTCGACCTGTACTCTCCAGGCACAGTAAATGCCGGAGAGCTGCTCATCTACAAAAACAGCTGTCTGGTCCTTTTCTACAAGGAGTGCCAGACTACAGAGCGCTATACCCGCCTTGGCAAGGTCGATAATCCTGAAAAACTCGAATATCTTCTCGGCCGTGGCAATGTCACGGTCACCTTCCAGGAATAAGCTCTCCGCCTGACAGCCCGGCCGCCCGTCCAGCCAGGGCTGTCTCATCACACCATGCCAGCCAACAGCGCGCCCCTGCAGGCTTATCACCCCCTGCCAGCTGACAGCACCTACGCGCTGGTTCAGCACGTCCCTGCTTACACATCACCCAGGCCAGCCAACAGCACGTCCCGGCTTGCACATCACATCCTGCCATCAGTCATTACGTCCTGGCTGTATCATCACCCAGGCCAGATGGCAGCACGTCCAGGCTGGCTCAGCACACCACCCCCTCAACCATAAGTGAGCGGCTCATGCTTTATCCTTCCTGTACCGGTACTGCAAGACAGCCAATACCTGCCCCTGACGCTTATGGTCTGCTCTCTGGCGGTATAGCAGTCCAAAGGCTGTCCGTGAAATGAGTGGCTGGTCGTGCCATGAATGGGGGCCGTCCGGAATGCACTGATTTTATGGCGCTGAAAATGAAAAAGCAGGCAGTGCCCTCCTTACGGTCAGCACTCCTGCTTCAACCTTGTCTCAAAGCAGGGAATGGTAAGCCTGTGACCAGAGGTCAGGGCAAAGACACAGCAAAAGCTGTGTCTGACCAGTCCCTGCAATACATATTGCTGCAGCCACGAGGCCTTCAGCATTACCTTGTCTAAAAACTCTGTGAGTCTCCGTGTCAATGTCGGACACTTCAACATCAATGTTTCCTGAGATTGCGACCGGAACATAAGTTCCGGCTATCACAATGCAGTTCACAACCGCACCGTGCACCGCCCTGCGGGCCTGTCCTTATGGTCCCTGTCTTATCGACTCTTCCTTCGGGACTGCGTCATGTTCTCTGAGACAGCTGCTGCGCTGCATCTTATGTTATGTAAGCACCTGGGGCCATATACCTTATCTGGCCAGGTCATCCTGCTGCCGCTGCCTGCCGTCGTTGCCTGCCGTTCATGGCGGACATAGGGGAGATGCAGGAGTCAGCAGCATTGCCGCCGCTGATGTCGATACGGTCTTAAGCATGCTAAAAAGTGCAGGAATCTTTCTACAGGAACTTGTTGGAGCTCCCCTGCGATGGAGCATTTCAATTACTGAACAGTATTAGACCCGTCTTAAGCCATTGGAAAAGAAGTGAACTTATGAAGTTCACTGCTATGCCTTTAACAGATAACTTTCATAAATCCGTCTATGTCTTCTTAAGACTGTTACGTAAGACAATTTTTAATCACTTATCTTGCATCCAGTGTTGCCAGCATACCCGAATGCACGCAAATTTTTGGGGCACAAAAGCACGTTTTTTCAGTTTAGTGATCTAAATCAAACTTTAATTTAACAGTCTCAATACATGATGTGTAAACAAAGTATAAACAGCATGTAAATAGGCTTTTCAGTTCACGGATACTGATACATAACAGGCCATATCCGTATTTTTCTGCACCAGATTCAGGCCCATGACACTTCCGGCGTGTTGACAACCGTGCCTTTTGTGCAGTAATTGCACAAATGTATCATTTACAGTGCGCGTGCACATTTTTACACAGCAAAGCGCAGACAAGACAGGCACTCAAAATCAGCAAATACACACAATAACGCATCATCAAATATACGTACGCATATACACACCACAAGCCCATATTTACGCCATCTACGGCAGTACCATTGACCACTTTTGTTCTTACTCCCCACCATGCAGTGATAAATCTCACTGATCCTTACTGCCACATGGCTCTCCTTACCAGACATTTCAGCTAATCAGCTTCAATCATGAGATCACTGCGCTTCATGGCCAACAGGCCGGACCAGAGCAGCAGGCAGTACCAGAGCAGCAGGCAGGACCAGAGCAACTGGCTGCCCCGTCATGCCCCCCAAATGATGGGGTACGTGCGGATTGAGGGATAAAAAAACACCGCTGCCCGAAAGCAAGCGGTGTCTTAGGATGACCAGACCATGTGGCCAGGTGGTTTATCTGCTTTGCACAGCCACTGTCATGGTCAGGACAGAAGTTTTGATATTAATTAAGGGTGCCAAATCACTGAGGTGTGCCGATCTGGCAGCGCTGCCGGTTATCGGACCGGAAACCGGGCCGGTGTGACACACCTGCATACCAGGGTAATGCAGGTCCTTTCCGGCCAAAAGGATTCTTCAGCTGCTGTGATGTTACTTAGAACAGGAAGCTGGCGCCTTCCTCGGCTGACCCTACAGAGTTTCTGCAGTTTTTGAACAGGTAGCGTCCAAAGGTCTGCTCAGCGGCCTCGGTATCCGGATGAACAGCGGTACGTCCGCAGAGATCCTCAAGGCAGTTTACTGTGCCGTTTTCAGCATCAAAATCAATCATGTCACCATCACGCAGCAAGGACAGCGGACCACCACGCAAAGCCTCAGGGCTTACATGCAGAGCTGATGGAATCTTGCCTGATGCGCCTGACAGACGACCGTCGGTAAGCAGAGCCACGTGGTAACCGGCTTTTTGCAGATTGCCCAGCACTGGCATCAGCATATGCAGCTCAGGCATGCCTGAAGCAGCTGGACCGGCATAGCGCACCACAATCACGGCATCACGGTTCAGACGGCCCTCTTCATAGGCCTTTTTGACCTCGTACTGGTCATTAAATACAGCAGCAGGTGCCTTTACATGACGGTGCTCTGGGGCAACAGCTGAAATCTTGATTACCGAGCGTCCCAGGTTGCCATTGAGCACACGCAGACCGCCGCTTTGCTGGAAAGACTCATCGGCACTGGACTTGAGTACGCTCTCATCATGAGTCTCACCGCAGTCAACAAAGACCAGCTCATCGTCCTTTATGACAGGAGAGGTCAGCTGTGAGGCAAAGTCGCCAGTAACAGTATTAATATCCTCATGGACCAGGTTACGGCGTGACAGGGACTTCATGAGAACAGGTACACCACCTGCCATCTGGAAAGCATTAATATCGGCTTTGGCATTTGGATAGACATTTACCAGTAAAGGCACAGCCTCGGACAGATCAGAGATGTCCTGCCAGGTGAGGGTGTAGCCAAAAGCACGGGCCACAGCTAGCAGATGCAGAGTGTGGTTGGTTGATCCTCCTGATGCCAGAAGAGCACACAGGGAGTTGATGATGTTTTTGGCTGTTACTACCTTATATAAAGGCATTGGGCTGGTGCCGGTAACAGTACGATCAACAATGGCACGGGAAATATGGTCGGTCAGAGCCTGACGCAGCTGAGTATCTGGCGGAATAAAGGCAGAGCCAGGCAGCATAAGACCCATGGCCTCAAACACCAGCTGATTGGTATTGGCTGTACCGTAGAAAGTACAGGTGCCCTGACTGTGGTAGGAGCAGCACTCCATATCCTGAAGGGCAGTCTTGTCGAGCTTGCCTGCAGCATACTGCTGACGGATCTCGGTCTTTTTGTCATTGGATATACCTGTGCCCATAGGACCTGCAGGAACAAAAGCGACCGGCAGATGACCAAAGGCGGCCGCGCCCATAATCATGCCCGGAGCTACCTTGTCACAGATACCAAGCAGCAGAGCACCATCAAAACAGTTGTGGCTCAGGGAAATGGCAACACTCTGGGCAATAACATCACGGGAGAACAGTGACATGTCCATACCGGCCTGGCCCTGGGTAACACCGTCACACATGGCAGGAACACAGCCTGCTACCTGAGCAGTGGCACCGGCCTTACGTACTGACTGCTTGATAGCCTCAGGATAAAGGCGGTAAGGGCAGTGGGCTGAGAGCATGTCGTTGTAGGCTGAGACAATGCCAATGTTGGCCTTGCTGGCATTGACCACATCTTTCTTGTCCTGAAGATCGGTACCGGCTGCGGCATGAGCAAGATTGGAACAGGTAAGGAAAGAGCGGGCACGGCCTAACTTTTCCTGATCAGCAATCATCTTGAGATATGCTTCACGTCCCTTTACTGATCGCTCTTCCAGATTACGGGTCACCCTGGCTACAACACTGTTTAACATACTGAACCTCTCAAAAAATATCCCCGGCTCATTCCGGACCATCACAGCCGGCACACACCTTATGTCCGGGATTAAATACTGCAAGTGTTAATAACAGCTCAATGTCAAAGCCTGGCACCAGGCCTGTTCCCTGTTCAAAACAAATGCACTGACAATATGCCTGCCGGCAGGCCTGAGGGCACTGCAGCTACAGCTACGGGCTGCATCTGCAGGCTGCAGTGCTGTACAGGACGTGCCTGATACAGTATCAGGCGCGGCATGCGCTGCGCTTATCAGCTGGAGCACTTGAGAGCCTCGCCATCGGCTGCCTGCTGGCGCTCAGTAACCTCCTCAAGGGCCTTTAAGGTGTCAGCAATAACAGCATCAAGAGGCTGCTCAATGGAAATCTCAATAACATCAGGCTCGTCAGCTCCCGGGATTTCAAGGGTGTCAAACTGACTCTGTACCATGTCCTTCTTCATGTAATGGCCCTGACGTGCTGCCATGCGCTCAATAATGGTCTCCATGGAGCCGCGCAGGTGGATAAACACCAGACCGTCATTGTCCTTGCGGATCTGATCACGGTACATCTTCCTGAGAGCTGAACACACCACCACACCTGAAATATGACGGCGCTGCAGAGAGAAAAAGACATCACCAATGCGCTCAAGCCATGGAGCACGGTCATTGTCGTTTAAAGGATGTCCGGCGGCCATCTTGATGATATTGGCACGCGGATGCAGGTCGTCTCCATCAATGAAGGTGGCTGAATAACGCTCGGCAATGGCCTGGGCCACGGAAGTCTTTCCGGCGCCACACACGCCCATAACTACACACTTTACAGCTTTACTCATCGCGAGCTCCTGTTCCTTTCTACTAGAACCATTACTGATGCAGTCCATTTAACCACCACGACCTCGTGGCATGACCACCACAGGCCACTGAACTCTGCGGCCACACAGGCCCGATCTGCTGACAGACCAGCCTGAGGCTGACTGCCTTCCCTGATGACTGAGCCGCTTCAGCAGCGGCTGTTGTGCATACAGACCACTTTGTCCTGCCTGTCTCATGAGAGGACAATTACAGGCTCATAACTTACTGCACCTTATCTGGTGTGACTGAGCTTTACTTAGCTGAGGTATCTGGTCAAATAAGGACTTTTGCTGTCTGTTTACCCATACCTGCAACAAGCCTGCTCAATGTTACTGATAACTATTATATAGAAAAGCGCCATGGTTTTTAATAGTTATCGGTAACATTTTTGCTGCTATTTTGTCATTTTTGTCATTTTTAGAGAAACTTAACGCCCCCAGACAAATCCCAGCCAGGCCGCGCAAACACTTTATTCCTTTCACTTATCCCTGCCCGATTGAAATTACCTATGTTACCAGTATCATGTTAACCATAACATGTTAACGGTAACATTTTACTTTATCAGAAGCATGTAAAAGCATGGCGATATTATTTGCTCTGGCTTTTGTTAATAATATGGCTGATGAATGATGTTGCTGCCTGTTAGCTTTACGGCAGTAACAGCTGGTAACATCAGCCTTTAACCATCAAGTTTCTGATACAGCACTGGTAATGCACAAAGGCCGGCCTTCCTGCCTGCGGGCCCGGACAGAGCATTATTCTCCCTGCCAGTTCAGCAGGAACAGGCTAAGCCAGGCTCAGCCCAGATGATTGCACTGGGCTAAGCTGCCCAGATCAGCACATCAGCTCTCTTGCTCCCCGCTCCTTGCGTCAGCATAGCTGCTGACCTGAGCAGGGGCCTGCGCCCGCACAGGGGCTCACGTGAGCCCGTATGGCAAGATCTGGTCAGCTCAGGTCAGCTGATTGTATTGAGTCGCGCTGCGCCCCTCAGTTCCTCTGGTCCCCATCAGCGTCACTGTCCCCGTCGGGATAGCAAGCTGAGCAATACCGGAACTGAGGCCAGACGCAGCTTAAACTGGTCACACATATGGAGAAGAAGCGGCATGGGGTCTAAAGGCCCCAATTGAGGATATTTATGGAACAGTCACTCGCCCCTTCTACAGGCTACCTGCTCAGTGTTGCAGGTGCTGCTGTATTGATTCTTCTGGTTCTGATTATGAAACTCAGAGTGCATGCCTTTGCATCTCTGGTTCTGGTTTCCCTGCTTACAGCCATGGCCACAGGCATTCCTCTGGACAAAATTGTTCCGTCCATGCTCTCAGGCTTTGGCGGTACTCTGGCCTCAGTGGCACTGCTGGTGGGCCTGGGCGCCATGATTGGCAAGATTCTGGAAAAGTCAGGCGGTGCCCAGGTACTTGCCGATACCCTCATCAGAGTACTTGGTGAAAAGAAAGCCCCGCTGGCCCTTGGTATTGCCTCACTGCTCTTTGCTTTGCCTATCTTCTTTGATGCCGGTCTGATGGTTATGCTGCCGGTTATCCTTTCGGTGGGCAAGCGTCTTGGTGGCTCCATTCTGCTTTATGCCATGCCGGCTACCGGTGCCTTCTCTGTAATGCACGTCTTCCTGCCACCACATCCAGGTCCTGTTGCTGCCTCATCAGTACTGGGAGCCAATATTGGCCTTATGGTGATTGTCGGCCTGTGCATTGCTCTGCCAACCTGGTATCTGTCTTCCTATCTCTTTGGTCTGTGGGCCGGCCGCAAGTGGGAGTTTAAAGTGCCTGAGCTCTTTGCTGATACCTCAGATGACGATATCAAGGTAACTCCACCAGGGTTCTCCACTGTAATGGGCATTCTGCTTACTCCTGTACTGCTGATTTTCCTTAACACCGGTATTGCTACTCTCAGAGCCTCAGGCGTGCTGCCAGACAGCCAGATCCTCGACTTTCTTACCGTTCTGGGTCAGACTCCGGTAGCCCTGCTTATCACTCTGATGGTGTGTCTTGCCGTATTTGGCCGTGACTTCAGCATGAAGGTACTCGAAAGCTTCTGCGACAAGGCTCTGGGCCCTGTCTGCTCAGTAGTACTGGTAACCGGTGCCGGTGGCATGTTTGGCGGTATCCTGCGCCGCTCGGGCATTGGTGATGCCCTGGCCTCAACCCTGTCAGATCTGGGTATACCTGTTATCTGTGCCGCCTTTATCATTGCCGCCTGTCTGCGTGTTGCTCAGGGCTCTGCCACTGTTGCCCTGAGCACTACCGCAGCCCTGATTGCCCCGGTACTGGCCAGCGCAGGTTACAGCCAGATTGAGCTGTGCACCATTGTGATTGCAGTAGCAGCAGGCTCAGTAGTGATGTCCCACTTCAATGACTCAGGCTTCTGGCTGTTCAAAGGTCTGTACGGCCTTGATGAGAAGACCACCCTCAAGACCTGGACTGTTCTTGAAACCCTGATTGGCACCATTGGCTTTGCCTTTGCCGCCGCCATCTACCTCATAGCCTGACAGCCTCCCCTGCAGCCAGCCCGGCAGCCGTCCCACCTGCCGGGGTCAGGCCGCTGCCCCAGGGCAGCCTGACCGCCCATGCTCAGGTCCTGTCCTCAACAGCAAGTCCGTAAGCTGACAGTAACAGCAGTGCTCACCCCGAGCACCACACAGTTGCAGTGAGCCTGCTGACCTGCAATTGACATATTTCCACCCTCAGCAGCAGCTCAGGCAGCCGCCAAAGCCCTCCAGCTGTGGAGGGCTTTGGCATTTGTACAGAAAGCATACGCCTGCAGCTTCAGTCAATCGCAGCCTGCGTCGCAGCCTGCGCCGCAGCTGCCTCATGTCAATAAGCTTCAGTGGCGGGCAGCGCAGATGTAATACAGGCTGGCAGTGGCTGAGCGCTGACTTGCTGCGGCGACCTGAGAGCTGACTTGCTGCGGTGGCCTGGTGCTTTTTGCGGCAGCGTGAGAACGGCGCCCGCGCTGGTCAGGATGGGGGTACTTATTAAGGCTGATGACGGTGATGACTTAATCTGTAATGCTTTTATATTTATCCATATCGGCATGTAACAGTACTTTCCGGGTGCTTTTGCGGGCGCGCCAAAATGGCGAAATCGGACAAACATTGGCTTTTTGAGGCCTCAGCCTTTAAAATGATCGGACAAAGTAAACATTGCTTCTTAATTCCGGCACTATCTATATTGAAATATATAGATATAAGATCTGAGCCTTAACTGGTAATAATATCTTTGCTGCCTGGACACCGGCATGGGAAGCTGTGCTGCTGGAGCTCGGGAGAGCGGACGGCCCTGCGGCTTTCATGGATACAGGACTGCCTGGCAGTCTGATGCCTTTTGTTTTGACCACCTTATTTTGAAGGAGAGCTGATCTTTCAGTAACGTACTGCATCAGATACTCTGGTTGCAGTAACTGGTCTGATGGCCTCAGCGAATTGAGCCGATGAAAGGACAACGCATTACCCTTGAAGACATAGCCCAGAAAGTAGGTGTAACCAAGATGACGGTCTCCCGTTATCTGAAGAATCCCGCCACTGTAGCCAGGGAAACAGGTCTGAAGATTCAGGCCGTAGTCGATGAGTCGGGCTATGTTCCCAATCGTGCCCCGGTTATGCTGTCCAATTCCTCCACCAGGACCATTGGTCTGACCGTTTCCTCCTTTTCCAACCTGCTTTTTTCCGATCTGATTGAGGGTGTAGAGGAACGCGCCAGCGAATATGGTTATGAAGTGCTCATTACCCATACTTCCTACAACCAGGAAAATGAAGAGCGCAAGGTAGTACAGCTGCTGTCCTATCAGGTCGATGCCCTTATCACCACCGAGGCCGAGCACAGCGCCATGACCACCCGCCGTCTGAAGATGGCACGCCGTCCTGTGGTCGAGCTCATGAGCCTTATCAAAAAGCCTGTGGACATGAACATAGGCTATGACCACGTCAAGGTTTCCTATGCTGCCGTCAAAGGTCTTATCAGGAGTGGCCGCAAGAATATTGCCTATCTGAGCGCCCGTATGGACCGCCGTAACATGGACCGTCAGTACGGTTATGAAATGGCCTGCAAGGAGGCCGGACTGCCATCATATGTCTTTGGTTCAGCCGAGCACTCCAACTTCTCACGTGGCGCTGACATGATGCGCAAGGTCATTGCTGATGTACCTGATGTCGATGCCATTTTCTGTACCAATGACGACGTGGCTATCGGCGCCATGATTGCCTGTACCGAGATGGGCATCAAGATTCCTGAGCAAATGTCCGTGCTGGGCTATAACGGCCTTAATATCGGCACTACCACTATTCCAAAGCTGACCTCTGTGGTCACCGCCCGCCGCGAGATGGGCCGCATGGCTGTAGACTTCATCATGAAGCGCCTGCATGAGAACGACAATTCCGAGCACATTCTGGAACTCAATCCTATGCTCAGCCTTGGTCAGACCCTCAAGGACATTGAACACCGCAATATCTCCCGCATGTTCGATACCCTTTACGCCACCAAATTCCCTAACGGCCCGGTGTCGCCATCTGACCTCAGTCGCGTCACCATGTGCTAAGGCTAAAGCACGGCCAAAACACGGCCACAGCAGCCCCATGGCAAATAAGCAAAAGCCCGGCTGACAGAGGGTGCCCGCACAACAGTGCAGGCACCCTTTTGTTTTTGCGCCAGGCAGCCCCCGCTACGACACGCCATCATGCCCGACACTGCAGGCCGGTGTGCAGGCAAAAACCGAGAACCGCTGCGATAACCCGCCAGGCTCCACCCAGCCGCCCATCGGCTAATCCTCAATCCCGCCAGCAGGTCAGCCCAGCCAGCCTCTCCAGGGCCGACCCGGCTATGCCCACCTCTCCAAGGCCCAGCCCAGCCATCCTCCCCCAGGCTTCGCCCAGCTCAGTCAAGGTCCTCGACCATGCGCACTGAGGCGCGCGTCCAGTACAGAGGAAAAGTGCGCTGTGCATACTGGTCCAGGCTGATGAGATAGAGTCTGAACAGTACCTTTATGTTTTTGGGCTGCCACTGCTCTTCCCAGGAATACTGGTAAGTCATACCAAGGCGCTGCAGCACCTGACCGCTGGCCTCATTGGTGACATCATGGCTGGCAAAAACAAAGGAAAAGCCATCCTCCCTGAGCCGGGCAAGCACTGCCCTGCAGGACTCAGTCATCAACCCCTGCCCCCAGAACTGCGGCAGCAGCCCATAGCCCAGCTCACAGCCCATCCCTGAGCTTATATTTATGCCACTGCCCGGTTCAGATACTGACCTGTCAGCCGCTCCAGCACAACCATCACCGCTGCAGCCTGCCGCGCAGCAGCTGTTGCTGGCGATGCTGCGTGCCCACTGACTGGCATCTTCAAAGTCGATATTGATAAAGCCTATGGGCCGGTTATCACTCTTGAGGCAAAGGGCATAATCATAGCCATGGGGCTGTGCGTAATTGCTGCAGTAAAAACCTCTGAAAAAATCGCCCGCCTCTCCCTGGGAGCGTAAAGGATGAATGGGCAGAAAACGGCACACCTGCTCATTTGAGTATATGGTCAGGAAGTCATCAAGGTCAGCGGCGGTAAAGCGCCTGAGGATCAGACGTGGGGTTTGCAGTGTGGGGGTATTGGTCATGGCGGTTTTCAAAGCCGATGTAATGGCGCTTTAATGAGTGTTTTTGAGCTGAGTTACAGCACCTGACAGCCCAGACAGTTCAGACAGTTCAGACAGTTCAGACAGTTCAGACCGGCCTTGCCTGTCAGCCTTTATGCAGGCAAATCCCTCATGGCAGCTGCAGACATGATGGAGCTGCAGGCCCCTGGGGCTGCGCTGCAGCCAGACGTGCTCCCTGCGGGCACTGCTGTGCAGCCTGACATGGTATTACCATGCAGGCTGTGCCGGGAAATGGGGCGTGGTGGGCGGCGCACTGGTATCAATAGCGTATTTGTCTTAAAATAGCACTTGCCCGGGACAGTTGCCTCATGCTAACTGTCTTTTTATTTGGGAACAGCACAGGAGCGTTATTTTGCCTTGCTGATAAACCACATTTGAGGGCGTATCCGGATTTGTAGACACTTTAGTTTGAGGAGCAGCCCATGATCACCTTAAGAAGTCCCAGCGAAATTGAACTTATGCGTGTAGCCGGAAAGCTGGCTGCAGACGTTCTGGTCATGCTTGAGCCTCATGTTAAGAGCGGTGTAACTACAGGTGAGCTTGATGATATCTGCATGGACTATATCACCAACCATCAAAAGGCTGTTTCCGCCTGCCTTGGTTACCACGGCTACCCAAAGTGCGTATGCATTTCCGTAAATGAGGAGGTCTGCCACGGCATTCCAGGCCACCGTACTCTGCGTGATGGCGATATCGTCAATGTCGACGTTACTGTTATCAAGGACAAGTACTATGGAGATACCTCCAAGATGTTTATCGTAGGCGGCAAGACCACACCAATCAATCACCGTCTGGTCAAGACCACCAAAGAGGCCCTGTACTCTGCCATACGTGTAGTTCGTGCCGGTGCCAATCTTACTGAAATTGGTGAAACCATTCAGCGCATTGCCGATCGTGAGGGCTTTTCCATTGTACGTGACTACTGCGGTCACGGCATTCACAATGTCTTCCACGACGAGCCTACCGTGCTGCACTATCGCAACCGCAACTCCCTGACTCTGGCTGCCGGTATGACCTTTACCATTGAGCCAATGATTAACGTGGGCACCTGGAAGTGCAAGGTCAACAAGAAGAACGGCTGGACTGTTACCACTGCAGACAAGAGCGCCTCTGCCCAGTTTGAGCACACCATTCTGGTAACCGCTGACGGCTGTGAAATCCTTACCCTCCGTCCTGAGGAAGAAGAGGAGCTGCCACGCATTCTGCACAACGTCTAATCAAAGGCCATAAGGCCCAGAGAATCCCACGGGCCCTGCAGCCACCAGGCCGACAGGGCTGCCTGACAGGCTGATTCAGAGCAAATCTGAATCAGCCTGTTTTGTTTTGAGCTCAGATGGCAGATTAACCCCACAGACCGCATGCCCTCCAGATAGAGACAAAGCAGCCACGGAAGCCGACAGCTTCAGTGAACTTATGCCCATGCAGCACAGGATTTTTCCTGCTGTACAAGGCATGGCCCTTTTGTGCGGCCAGACCAGGCATCACATGTCCCGGTCCGGCCCTGCCGGACAGGCAGTGCCGTCCCGGCCCTGCCCGCATCTGAGAGCCCCCTGTGAGGAGGCTATTGCACAGAGCCTGCCCTGGCTTATCCCAAATGGACTTCACAGGCTTATTGCACATGGCCTGTCCTTGCTTATTGCTCAGGGACTGTCCTTGCTTATCGCACATGGCCAATCCAGGCTTTTCGCACTGACTGACAATCAGTGTAAAATTAAGACTATATGTGCAGGAAAGTTTCCTTTCCCAGGGCTAACCGGTCTTACCATGGCTCCTGTGTTGCCCGGGGATTGCGGAACCTGTGCAGTCGGATTTTTTGTCACAAATGTCCAGGAGATGTCCCATGTATACCCATATCAGTCTGCCGCACGAACAGCGAAGCGCTGACCTGGTAAAGGAGTTCCCATGCTCGTGTGCTGAGGACATCACCAATGTCAAATGTGGCCGTGACCATCTTCATGACCTTGAGGAGCGCCTTGCCGGGTTTTTCCGTGATGGCTATGCCATCAGCTCGCTGCTGGCTTACCGCACCCACTATGTGGATGATCTCATGTGCTGTCTGTACCACTCATTTCACCTTGATGAAATTGAGGGTCTGACCCTGCTGGCCGTTGGCGGCTACGGACGAGCTGAGCTGTTCTTAAAATCCGATATCGATATTCTCATCGCCTCAGAAGATACCCTGAGCGATGCCGCCTCCGAGCAGATCTCGGCCTTTATCTCCTACCTTTGGGACCTCAAGCTTGATATTGGCTCTTCAGTGCGCACCATTGCCGAGACTCTGGAGAACGTCAACGCTGACCTTACTGTCTGTACCAATCTGCTTGAGACCCGCTTCCTGTGCGGCAACAAGGATGTTTACGACAAACTGCTGGCCACTATCAAGTCGGAAAGCACCTGGAATGCCAAGCGCTTTTTCCACGCCAAGGTAGCCGAAGAGCTTGAGCGTCATCATGCCTACAAGGACACTTCCTATGCCCTTGAGCCTGACCTCAAGCAAAATCCTGGCGGCATTCGTGATATCCACGTCATGCAGTGGATTGCCAATTTCCACTTCCAGGCCAAAACAGCCGAAGACATGCTCTCCCTGGGCTTTTTAAGCCAGGAGGAATATGAGGAGCTCATCGAAAGCCGTGATGTGCTCTATCAGGTACGCTATGCCCTGCATGTCCATACCCGCCGTGAGGACAACAGACTCAACCTCGACTGTCAGCCGGCCGTAGCCGAACTGCTGGGCTATGAAGGCAGCTCCAATGCCCAGGTTGAGACCATGATGCGTGACCTCTACCGCACCCTGCGCCGCATACGTGAACTCAACTCCATGGCTCTGCAGCTTGAGGTACTGCGCATTACCGGTCAGCTTGGCGATGAGGAAACCCAGTTTCTCAACAATGACTTTGTGCGCCGTGGTCCGCTCATCGATGTCACCACTCCTGATGTCTTTGAAAATGACAAGAGCAAGATGCTCGAAATCTTCCTGCTCATGTCCCGCCATCCTGAAGTTGTAGGGCTGCACGTCAACTCCCTGCGCCTGCTGCGCCGCACCCGCCGCTCAATGACCAATTACCTTGTGGAGATTCCCGAGTGCCGTGCCATTTTCCGCTCCATTCTCAATGATCCGAGAGCTGCGGCCATTGCCTTCCCGCTCATGCATGAGCACCGTATTCTTTCTGCCTATATGCCGGCCTGGGAAAAGATTGAGGGCCTGAGCCAGTTTGACATGTTCCACCTGTATACCGTCGATGAGCACACCATTCGTGTCATCAAGAACTTCGGTATCTTCAGCAACTCCCGTGAGCCTGCCTATAACCTGTTCAAGCATGTTTACAGTCAGCTTAGCAATCCTGAGATTCTCATTGTTGCTGCCCTGCTGCACGATATTGCCAAGGGTCAGGGCGGACACCATGCCCAGCTCGGCGCCGGTGAGGCTCTGTACTTCTGTCAGCTGCACCGCTATACCCTTTACCAGACCCGCCTGGTCTCCTGGCTGGTCTATAACCATCTGCTGATGTCCTCTACAGCCCAGCGCCGTGACATCAATGATCCTCAGGTGGTCAGCGAATTTTCCAAGAAAGTTCAGGATGAAGAGCACCTCAATCTGCTCTACTGCCTGTCGGTTGCTGATATCTGCGCTACCAATGACCGCGAGTGGAACTCCTGGAAAGACATGGTCTTCAAGCAGCTGTACTTCTCCACCCGTCAGGCCCTGCGCCATGGCCTTGAGATGCCGCATGACATCAAGCTGCATGCCGGTGAAAACATGGAGCTGGCCATAAAGTACATGCGTGACCTCAATGAGCAGGACATTCGCTCTTACTGGTCATACTTCAGACCTGAGTACTTTATCTACTACACCCCTCAGGAAATTGCCTGGCATACCCGCAATATTCTGACTTTCAAGGTTGAGTCCCACCCTCTGATTCTCTTTGCCCAGCATGAGGGTACAGGCACGGAAATGCTGATCTTCATAAGAGAGCACAATCCGCGCTTTAACTTTGGCTACCTTGCCTACATCATGACCAAGAAGCGTCTGAACATTCAGTCCGCCCAGTTCATACGCAACAGGCTCAATCACTCTATCTGCACTATCAAATTCCAGTCCCAGATGGGCAGCTGCATCGATAACGACCGCCTGCACTCAATTCGCAGCGCCCTTATCAAAGGCATAAGTGAGGAGCCAAGTCTCGATAATATCGATTCAGGTCCGGAGAAGAGCAAGAAGAAGATTTTCAAAATCCCTACTGTTATCAACTATCTGGAAGATCACACCAAAGAGACTACCAGCCTCGAGATTTCAGCCCTCGACCAGCCAGGCCTGCTGGCCCGTGTAGGCATTGTCTTCAACCGTTTCTCACTCTTTGTCCGCAGTGCCCGTATCACCACCACAGGCGAGCGTGCCGATGACTTCTTCTCGGTGACAGACAAGCAGGGCCGCCCTCTTAACGAGCGCACCAAGGACAAGCTGGCCAAAGCCCTGGCCGACGCACTCAACGCCCACCGCGAACAGTCCGCCCAGGATCAGTAACCCCGGCACTGCCGCGCCCCGCACAGCCGAGGCCTATGGCCATGACCTGGCCATGGCCAGGTCATGGCCAGGGCGCCGGCGGCGCCAGGCATCCCCATCAGCAGCGGCCTTGCAGCTGCAGGTGGAGCAGGACTTGCCTGCACTTAAGCCCGCTACCCCTCCCACTCCTACCTGAGCCCTTAGCTCCCGCACAGCCGTTCCGGACTCTCCCCCACAGCCTGCGCCTTACGCCTTTGTGCCCTTCAGGCCCGTACCTCCCCACTGCCTGCGCGTTCCAGCCTTTGCATCTCATGCGGCCGATCACAGCCCCTTACTTTACCTTACGCTACTGATATTTTATGCACCAAAAGCATGCAACTTTCACCATATGAGCAATCAGTACAGAATAAGTGCACTGTTTTTGCACCTTAACATAAGCCAGGGCACTACTTAAGTGCAAAAATCAGGTAATTTCACCATTTAAAGCTCAAAAGCGCACCACAAATATGCATGGCCATTGACTGATAAATGCTATGGGCTAATATTTACGCAAACTGCATGACAGCACCAGGCCATTCAGGCGCCAGACCCTGTAACTGCAGCCTGCAGGCTTAAGGCCTCAGAGCTGACAGTCAGACAGGACAAAGCCCAAGGGGAGGCTGACAGCGCTCCGGCCCATTGATGATATGCGCAGCTGCCTTAGAGCACGCGCCATGTCTGCAGCCGCTCAGGCTCTCCTGACAGCTGTACTGTCATATACCTGATAAGCTCAATACTGAGGATTGAAAAGATGACCCAGCAGCTTCAAGCCATCATCGATAATGCCTTTGAAAACCGTGCCAGCATCACCATGGCCAACTGCGACGCCAATGTACGCGCCGCTGTCAACGACGTAATTTCCGGCCTGGATGACGGCTCCTTACGTGTAGCTGAGAAGATTGACGGCGAGTGGGTCACCAATCAGTGGATCAAGAAGGCTGTACTGCTTTCTTTCAAGTTAAAGGACAACGAGCTGACCACCATTCCAGGCGGCGCTTACTATGACAAGGTTCCTTTAAAGTTCAACGGCTACACTGCCGATCGCTTTGCTGCCGAATCTACCCGTGCCGTTCCAGGTGCCGTAGTCCGTCAGGGCGCCTTCCTCGAGCCAAATGTTGTGCTCATGCCATCTTTCGTTAACATCGGCGCCCGCGTAGGTTCCGGCACCATGGTTGATACCTGGGCCACCGTAGGTTCCTGTGCTCAGATTGGCAAGAACGTTCACTTATCCGGCGGCGTCGGCATTGGTGGCGTACTTGAGCCAGTTCAGGCCGGCCCTACCATCATTGAAGACAACTGCTTCATCGGTGCCCGCTCCGAGGTTGTAGAGGGCGTGATCGTAGGTGAAGGCTCTGTTATTTCCATGGGCGTATTCATCGGTCAGTCCACCCGTATTTATGACCGCGCCACCGGCGAGATCATGTACGGCAAGGTTCCTCCATACTCTGTAGTAGTATCCGGCAACCTGCCATCCAAGGACGGCAAGTACTCCTTATACGCAGCCGTGATCGTAAAGCGCGTTGATGAGAAGACCCGCTCCAAGATCGGCCTTAACGAGCTCCTGCGCGAAGCCGAAGAGGAAATGCAGCGCTAAGATGCAGGTCCAAAATGCAGGGCAGACAGGCCCGGCATGGACCAGGTAAGAGAGCATGATGCTCTCATGACTGCATCCTGCCCCGTCCTTCGGGCATTACCCGAACGGGCCCATGAAAAAAGCTCACCCTTACCAGGTGAGCTTTTTTCATGGGCGCAGCACTCTTGCACTATTTAATCTGTCCAATAAGTGACAGTACCCAGCCAGACCAGGGCCGGAGCCATGCCTGAGGCCTTGTACTATGAACCATGGACCAGGGCCATTGGCATGGCCAGCGGCCCTGGGCCTTGCCCCGTCGGCACCGTCGGCACCGTATGCGCAGTCATCACACTATGTCCTGTGTTCTCAGCAGCAGCGTCCTTGCATTGGCCCTCGTTCGTGAGACTGACTGACTGACTGATGAGACTGATGCATATCCTGCTGTAACGGCTGTAATGAACTTTGCAGAGCATGAAAATCAGGCAGAAACAGACAGCTGCTAATTAAATGATCAATATCGATATTGAAAACTGAAAAAGGGGGCCTGATGCCACTGGTATGACAGGTTGAAAATGCTCTGTTTTACATAAAATAATACTGTTCAGGTACGCCCTTTTTGTGCTTATGGCACAGTACTGATTTTGCTAAGGATGCGATATTTAAGGCAAAATACTCCCATTATCGAACATATATGTGATAAAATTACTCAGATTTTCCCGGACATGTATGTCTTATCTAGGAAGAATCTCAATTATAATTGCGGTCCATTATGTCTCAGCAGAGATCAGAGGTGGCAGCCAGTGTGGCTATAAGTGCTGCAAACCCTACCCGTCTTATGCTCTCCACTGTCCATGCAGCAAGGTGGACCAGACATCAGTATCACTTATAAAAACCTGATTCCCACAGGGGTGGGAAGGTATACAGGTTATTAAGGCACGGTACCTTAATCATACATACTGCCTTTCAGGCAGGTCCAGCTCATGGCCCATACTGCCTTTCAGGCAGCCAGATCAGGTCCAGCTCATGGCCCATACTGTCTTTCAGGCAGCCAGATCAGGCCCAGCTCATGGCCCATACTGCCTGCAGATGCATAATAATGCGCTTACTCACACTGCCAGTTAAGACACCACAGTACCGGCCAAGGATACAGTTGCGATACTGTTAAATATCAGCATGCAGTCATAAAACAGGCGTCCCTGATTACATTGCAGGGGCACAAGGCAAGACTCAGACTGACATCATCACAGATTACTTTACAAAATCCATCAGATCAAAGGCAGCCCCTGCCGCACTGCATAAAGCTGCTCAGGCCCATATGTATGGCATTTTAGCCATATACATACAGGCTCTGTGGCAGCCGTGTAAGCCGCCTCCAGACTGCGCCGGATTTCTGCCAGTCAGGTATGGCACGATCCTTGATTCAGGACAGACAGTGCCTCCGGACACGTAATAATTATTTTTCGCCTCTTTAGGAGCACCTTTTAACCATGGCCAATACTAAAGCTTCAGCCGCCACCAGAAAAAAATCAGCAGCAGCCAAGAATCAGGCCCAGGAACAGGCACCGGCAGCAGCAGCAGACGCCAAGGCACCTGAGCAGGGCACTGGTAAGACTCCTAGTCTGCGTGATATGCAGGAAGCCAAGATGCGCGATCGTCGCGAAAAGATTGAGAACGCCAAGAACAAGGTGCTTGAGCAGAAGAAGCTTCAGCAGGAACGTAAGGCCAAGGCCAAAGCCGAGATGGAGAAGAAGGCACGTCGCTCCATGATTCTCTTCGTCATCGGCCTGTTTGTAATGCTGACCGCTCTTATTGCGCTCTTCCCAAGCACTCCAATGATTATCTTCAGCTCCCTGCTGATGTTCTCATTCTTCTTCCTTGGTATTGCCTATCAGCGCATGGTAATGCAGCTTCTGGTGGTAGCCATTGCCTGTGTATTTATCACGGGTGCTTTCTACATGATTATGAGCTCCATGTAGTAACAAACTGCATGTCTCAAATGGGCCTGACGGCCCTGACTACGCAGCCGGGTGCCCCACAGGGCCCCGGCTGCTTTATTTTAGCTGCACAGCACCGCCGTGCACCTGCACGTAGCAGGCCTGCCGCACACCAGGCCATAAAGGCCTGAAGCATCAAAGCCACAGCAGCCCCGCCATGCAGCCCGCTGCAGCACTGCTGAAGAGCCTGCAGCTCTTTGTGTCTTTAAGAGTTCACATCAAAGCAAGTCAAGGGGGCAGGGCAGGCGCTCAGCTGCGCCATGCTGTGTACTGGCGTGTTGCCAGGCTGGCGCGCCACTGACTGGCTGCAAAGGCACGCCCAAGGCCGCTGCAGGCCATTTACAGGCTGATTGTGCGCCTTAAGGTGAGCGCGGTGCACTCTGCAAAATCACTGGACAAGTAAAGGTATCCTTTTGTAAAATGGGCTCCGCACAGCCAAAGTGGCGGAATTGGTAGACGCAGCGGATTCAAAATCCGCCGCTAGAAATAGTGTATGGGTTCGAGCCCCATCTTTGGCACCAGCAATTGCAAAGCTCTTAAGTGAGCTTTTAATTTGCCCATATGTTGTATCTAGCACGACAGACATATGGCCTTGAAATCGGGCCAGTAATGCGAGTGAGCTCACATATGGAGCATATGCCATGCACCGCAGCGCAGCCAAATGCCGATAACTGTGTCTGGGCTAATTTTCGTTTTTTAGTATTGATACCAGTCAGAATCATAAGGATTACACCAGTGATTTTTCCTGATTCAGTGCGCTATCTGTTTTCTGGTTTAGCGACCACAGGCACTCTGTAACAAGCCCCTGCTATGCCGGTACTTATCTCAGGGCAAAGCACTATGGCAAGGCCTGGCCCGGCCACATCCACCTTCAGGCGGATCCATGGGCGAACGCCATGGCCATGACAAGGCCCCTGTCCAGCTCCAGGCCCCTGGCCGCATCGGGCATGACAAGCCACATGTTCAGCTCCAGGAGCCTGGCCAGGTCCAGGACCATGGCCGAATCAGGCATGACAAGGCGCAAGGCGCGTGCAAAATGGCGCCAGGCGCCTGGTTGTGCAGAGCCATGGCCATAGCTTAGCCCATGCCCATGAGCAGTACTGAGGGGTTGATAACTAATACGAGCTCAACTGTAAGCTCTGAGGATTGATTTATGATCAGGTATTTAGGCACCGCATTATTTGCTCTGCTGTTAAGCTGTTTCTCCATTGGGAGCGCATGGGCATTCAGCCTGTTTCCATCAGGTGGCATGTCACTGAGCGCTGAGGGCCCACAGGGTTTTAAGTGGGAATATAAGGGAGACAACTTCAGCATTGACAACAACGGCATCACCATTGGTAATGGCCAGTTTTTTGGCGACGATGACGATGATGATGACGACGACGACGATGACCGCTACGACCGTGATGATGACGATGATGATGATGATTAGTCGTCAGCTGTAAGGGCCGGCCTGAGGCCATGCAGCCCCATCAACGCAAAGAGCCACCATTCTTCAATGGTGGCTCTTTGCTTATAGGCATCAGCAGGTCGCTGTCCTCAGGGCAGCAGCTGAGCTGCCTGCGTGCTGCTGAGGTGCTTCGCTGCCTTGCTGAGCCACACTGATGCACGGCCAGGAGTGTCAGACCTTGCGGTTGAGCAGGTACAGTGAGAGCAGAATAAAGGCAGCCGGCGGCACCAGTACGCCTATGGCCGGTGGCAGACCAATAAGATAGGTAAAGCCCGGCACAATCTCATTGCACAGATAGAAGCTGAAGCCCATGGACAGACCCAGCAGTACGCGCAGGGACATAGGCACTGAGCGCAGCGAGCCGAATACAGTTGAGGCGCCCAGCATAAGCATCACTATCATGGCCAGAGGCAGGGTGAACTTCTGATAAAGGACGGTACGGTAGCGCTGGGAGTCGATACTGTTGGACTCCAGATACTCTATGTAGTCGATAAGCTCAGGCACTGAGAGCTGATCGTTTTTGAGATTGAAGATCTCAAGGCGCTCAGGGTTGAGGTAGAGCTCCCACTGTACAGACTCCTGACTGTCGAGGGTGATCTTCTTATCTCCAAAGCTGCGGCTGCTTATATCGCGCAGATCCCATTTGCGGTCCTGAGCATTGTAAAAACCTGCCTGGGCATTGGAAATCCTGATAAGACGGGTACCGTCAAAGTCAAAGCGGCTGATATCACGTATGGAACTGTCAGACATGACGGCTCTGATAAAAACAAAGCTGTCTCCCTCACGAATCCAGATACCGTTGCCTGTGCGCGACACACGGCCCTCAGAGCTGGCGTAATTGAAACGATCTTCAGCAAACTGACGCAGTTCGGGCACTATGGTCTGACCGGCCAGACTTACCAGAATTACCAGAGGGATAATCATCTTGCAGGAGCTTAAAATGATGGCTGTCTTGGACATGCCCGTGCTCTGCATGACAATGAGCTCGGAGTTTTTGGACAGCAGACCAAGGCCCACTACACCTCCAATAAGCACGGCCACCGGGAAAATCATTACCAGCATGGTAGGCGTACGCAGTGCAATGTACGAAAGCAGGAAGAGAAAGTCGATATTGCCACTGCCCAGATGACGGGTCTGGTCAATAAAGGTAATGATGGCTGTAATAACAGTAAGCACTGCTGTAGTCAGCAGGATGAAGATAAGTACTGTTTTGCCAATATAGCGATCGATTACGCCAAACATTATTGACTGTCCTCTTGCGCGCCTTGAGTATTCGTCCTGTGCCCTGTTACTGTCACGCACCGCCACAATGGCGCTGCTGCGACCGATGGGTCTTTAATTTGCTGCACCGGGGGCATTGTGCCAGATGGTCAGTGCTTTGCCAGGCATAGGCGGCCACACCGCCCATCAGTGCTTTGCCTGGCATCGGCAGCCACACCGCCCATCAGTGCTTTGCCTGGCATCGGCAGCCACACCGCCCATCAGTGCTTTGCCTGGCATCGGCAGCCACACCGCCCATCAGTGCTTTACCTGGCATCGGCAGCTGCACCAGGCATCAGTGCTTTGCCTGGCATTGGAGGCTGCACCAGGCATCAGTGCCCGTCCTTACGGTCCGGGTTGCTGTTCTCTGATCGGCCAGCTGCGGAGCCTGCATGGTCAGATGACTCTTTACCATTGTCTCCCCAGAAGCCTGCGTCGGCCTTGCGTGAGGTTGCGGCCACCTCGGCAAGAGCTGCGGCCATATTCTTTCTGCGATTGTGCCTGATATGCTTGATGTGGGCCTTTGGCAGGTTGAGCGGAATGGCTACCAGCATCAAAAAGAGCACAGGTACGGCATACATGCCAGGATAAAGCGGCAGCACACCTGTCATGACAAAGTTTCGGGTCGACATCAGGAACAGATAGTAGGCCACATAGATCAAAATGGCCGGCATCAGACGGGCAAAGCGTCCATGACGCGGATTGACCATGGAAAGAGGCACGGCCACCATGCACATAACCAGAGTGGTTAAAATCGGGATAATACGCCACTGTACCTCAACCTTTTCACGCACCCCGTCAACACGTGCCATGAGATCCATGGTGGAGGTACGGGCAATGGAGCGGCCCTGACGGGTCTCGTCGGTGATATTGGCCGATACCGGGGCCCGGAAGGAGCTGAACTCAGCTTTGCGGAAAGAGCCGTCGGCAGGATATTCATAGCGGCGGCCGTCGCTCAGTTCCAGCCAGCGTACGCCGTCCTCATCAACAAAAAGATGGCCCTCACTGGCTACGGTAATGGAGTGGTCATCAATAACGTAGATATTATTGACGTCCCTGGTCTGGGAGTCGCGGGTGACCAGCTTTTCCACGTAAATATTGAACTGACCGAAGCTTACAAATCTACCACTGTCTATAGGAAGGAATTCAGGATCATTGGCAGCCTGCTGCTCCATGGCATAGCGGGCATCGGCGGCTTTCCAGGTAAGCACCATGGAGATATAGCCCACTGCCACTGCACTGACAAGGCCCATTATCATGGCGACCATCATGATACGGCCTGGCGAGTAGCCAACGGCACGCATGACCACCATTTCCGAGTCAGTACAGATGCGGCCCAGGGTAATGATAATGGCCACATAAAGGGTAAGGGGCAAGAGGTAGACCAGAAACTCAGGCAGGGAGTAGAGCAGGAACATGGCAATAAGTCGTGGAGGAAGACCACCCACCACGGCTTCAGTCATGAGCTTGACAATACTCTGGCCGGCGAAAATTGTTACAAGCACCAGCAGCACTACCAGCTGAGATTTTAAAAGTTCTTTAAAGATGTATTTGTCTAAAAGCACTGTCTGGTCTTCCGTATCAAACCTCAGGCAGCAAGCTGCCCTGAGCAGTGATGCTTTGAAAATTCGTCTGCCTGGCCATTACCCGGCGTAAACAGCCTCAGTACATGCTAAGGCCATACAAAGGCCCGGCACGCCCATGGACGCGTAAGGCACGTCCATGAGCGGGCAAGTCCTGCTCATGAGCGCACCGTAAGCGGCCCTGAGCGCGTAAGGCCCGCTCATGAGCGCACCTTAAGCGGCGCTGAACGGGCCAGACCCGCCCATGAACAGGACCTGGCAAGTCCCGGCACGTGCCTGGGAAAGTCCCATGGTTGCCCGGGACGCTTGTGAAACCGGTTCTGAGCAAACAGCTGTGTCCTGCATGACGGATACTCCACAAACCGCCAGAGGTGCATGAGGGTACATCCTCAGAGAGCCACCACACTATGACCTGCAAAACAGGTCACTGGTTCGCCAAATAAAAGCAAAATCGTCACAATACGCCAAAAACGCTGAAAAGCCAAAACTGATGACCCTGAGGTCGCTCCCTCTTCGTTGCTAAACCTGTCCATGTTACCAGCTCTTTCCTGGTAAATTCACAGTAACACAGCGCAACCCTGGAACCACCTGGCACCGCCAGGGATGGCCAGGCGGTCATGCCCCTGCAGACCATGATTGCAGCCCTGGCGCTGCCCAGGATGTCAGCGACGGGCGCGGAAATCCTTTTTAAAGGCCTGCAGCCAGCTGCGCACCAGGGCATGAGGAGCACGGTGCGGAATAATGTTTGGTCTGTCCTGCAGATGACGCAGCAGATCAGCGGCCTCAAAAAGATGGTCACCCTGCAGGCGCTCGAGAATCTGGGCATTGCCGTGCAAAATCAGAGGAAGCTGCTCAACAGGCACCCAGGCCTTGTATTTAAGCACCTCCAGAACCAGCTCACTGAGCAGGGTGATTTGCATGGTGCGGCTTAATTTGTTGAGGCCGTCGATAAGCTCCACGTCATAAGGATCGCCTCTGTGAATGCCGTCTACCAGAGTACGCACCACGTTAATGGCCTTGATGTCTTCGCCTGAGAGCAGCATTTTCATGGCCTCAAGGGGAGCAAGGGAACTTAAGGACAGCGCAATGGCGGCACGCTCGGGAGTTACAGGGCTTTTCAGGCCCTCACAGGCTTCAAGGGCAGTACGCTCTTTTTCCTCCTGCTCAGCCGGGTCAGCAAAGGCTCGCCTGATAAGCGGCGGACGCTGATTTTCTCTGTTGAGCAGGTACTCCATGGCCTGCTCTATGGGCACATCACGGATAACAACCTTGGAAGCACGGGAAAGAATGGTAGGCAGCAGCATCTCAAGGCTGCGGGCTACCATGATAATCATGGTAGAAGGGGCCGGCTCTTCAAAGGTCTTTAAGATAGCGTTGGCCGCGCCTGTGGTCATCTTTTCGGCGCCGTCGATAATCACGACCTTGCCCACGCCGCCTACGGCCGACTCATTGATAAACTGGGGAACCTTACGCATGGTGTCAATGCGCATGGTACGGGTGCTGCGGGCCGCTTCAGGAGGAACAATCAGTCCCGAGCAGTCATGAGTGAAGTCAGCATCGCTGCCTGCCTCTTCAGCCGTGGAGCAGTAAGCTACCTTAAGGTCGGAACTTGAATAGCGGCTGAGTGACTGACAGGAAACGCAGTGACCGCATGGTCCTGACGGACTGCGGTTCTGACACAAAAAGGCACGGGCAATTTCCAGAGCCAGATGACGTCCCCCAAGGCCCGGATGTCCGGCGATAATAATTGAGGCCGGAGCACGCCCCTGACTTAAGGATGCCAGATACTGCTGGTAATAGGGTTGAAGCCAGGAAAACAACATGTAAATACTCCGCCTGTGCCATTAAATGCCTTTTCCGCGTCTGAGGCGGAAAAATCCATAAGATTATAGCCGCTAATGGCCTGCATTCGACAGTACATAAAGCTTTTATGCAGCCAGATGCCATTATACGGACCTGCACAGGACATTAAAAATCAACACTTCCCTGTCTTACAGTTTGCCCATAAGCATGCCGCCATGAGCATGGGCCAGGTATCAGCCAGGGCCCTGCTATGGTCCGTTGCCATGGCCGCCCCTGGCGCGCCCCGTCATGGCCGCACGACCTTGCTGCCCGGTAATGACAAAGGGTGGCCTCTGCCACCCTTTGTCAAAGAGCACGTATAAATTCTGAGTGCAGCTGCCTGGCCATGTCAGTCATGGCGGCCTGCTCGCCAGAGCTGCCTGTCCGCCACAGCCGCCTGTCCGCAAGGACCTGCCTGGTCTAGCCGCGTCTGTCGATAAAATCGGAGAGTACCTTTTTTACCTGGCTGCTGACACCATCAATGTTCTGTGCCCCGTCAATGACCTTGACCAGGTCTTCATGAGCACTGGCGTAGGAAGTAAAGCCCTTACGCACACGCTCAAAGAAATCAAGGGACTCCTGCTCGAAGCGGTCGGCAGCACTGCGCTTGCCTGCGCGCATCATGCCCTCTTTGACATCAATGTCAAAAAGCAGGATTAAATCAGGGTTGAAATCCCCAATGGCCACCTCTCTGATACGGCCAATAAGGTCCAGATCCATGCCACGGCCATAGCCCTGATAGGCAATGGTCGACAGGTCGAAGCGATCGGAAATGACCACTGTACCCTGCTCAAGCAGAGGCTTAATCTTGCTGTTTACCAGCTGAGCACGGGATGCATACATCAAAAGCAGCTCGGTGGTTGAGCAGATCTTTTCTTCATGATCAGGGTTTAGCAAAATGGAACGGATCTGCTCGGCAACAGCGGTACCGCCTGGCTCACGGGTACACTCAACCTTAAAGCCCCTGCCCTCAAGAAAATCTTTGATAACAGGAATCTGCGTGGACTTACCACCACCTTCACCACCCTCAAGGGTGATAAAAAAACCGCGTTGCATAGCAATACTCCAGGGGAAAAATCAGAACAAACAGCCAGCAGCTGACCGGCACCCGGGGTACAGCCCTGCTCAAAATTCAGCAAATGATATCACCGATATGACAGCGTCACAGCGTGATGTCCTGATTATTACAACTTTTGATTAAGTACTGATTAAGCAAAAAGCCCTGAGCACACCTGCAAACTCATGTGTCAGATGCGCTCAGGGCCTGTGTTTTCAGGTCCAGTCACAGCCCGGAGGGCATGCCCTGCAGGCCACCCCCTCCGAGGTCATGACATGTGGGCCACGCCAAGCCTTGTCAGGACCTGCGGGCTTTGCCCATCCTGGTAAGGACCTGATGATTTTACCATGGGCCAGCCGGGCCATGTTCATGGCCATGCCCACAGCAATGGGGCAGACGGGCCTGCATGCGACGACTACTGGCCTTCGTCCTCAGCATGCTCCTTCTTGTAGTCACTTACAGCCTTGCGGTACTG
Source organism: Anaerobiospirillum sp. NML120511 (assembly GCF_023050955.1). NCBI lineage: Bacteria > Pseudomonadati > Pseudomonadota > Gammaproteobacteria > Aeromonadales > Succinivibrionaceae > Anaerobiospirillum > Anaerobiospirillum sp. NML120511. Next base: position 19,864 of record NZ_JALKIK010000013.1, on the reverse strand, counting down.
CTTAACGGCAGCGTTATGCTCCTGCAGTGTAGCTGAGAAGATGTGACCCTCCTTTGGATCCGGACCACGGGCTACAAAGTACAGGGCATCAGTCTGAGCCGGATTGAGCACGGCCTCAATAGACTCAGGAGATGGCATCGCAATAGGAGTTGGAGGCAGACCGCGTCTGGTATAGGTGTTGTAAGGGGTATCGCGGCGCAGCTGAGACAGACGCAGTGGTCCCTTGAAGTCAGGGCTTACACCATACATTACAGCCGGATCAGTCTGCAGTCTCATGCCCTTGCGCAGGCGGTTCATAAAGACACCGGCAATCAGGGCACGCTCACTTTTAAGCGAGCTTTCTCTTTCTACCAGTGAGGCAAGAATGAGTACCTGATAAGGAGTGGATACTACCTGATCGATAGCCTGATTGCGCTCTATGTAACGCTCGCGCATGAAGTTAGCCATCTTGATAAGGGCCTTGGCAATGAGCTCCAGATCGGTGGTCTTGCCCGGCTCGTACTCGTAAATGGCCGGCATGAGCAGACCCTCAAGAGTTGGATGGCTGCCACCTATGGCCTGCAGTAAGGAGGTGTCATTGTTATTTCTTATGAGCAGCGCCTCCATGAACAGATCAGGAGTAGCCAGAATCTCAGTAAGCTCCGGCTTTTTGGCAATGTCCTTATTGGCTGCAAGTCGACGCATTACCATGGTAATGGTCATACCCTCAATCAGAGGCATACCAGGCAGTTTGACCTTGATCACATTACCCTGGGCCATGTCTGTGAGAATCTCAGGGAGGGTTTTTACACCATCGATAAGGTAATCACCCTTCTGAATGACAGGGTACTCGTGATTATGCAGCCTTACCCAGGCGCTGAGAAGATAGCGGTGGTAGGCATTTCCTGTGAGGTCACGCACTACAGAGGATAAAGTTGAGCCAGGGCGAATCCTGTACGGCTCCTCCCTTGCAGGAATTACGGTTGCTGTAATAACGTCCAGCTGCTTGTAGCCCCAGAAGGCCACACCACCGACTCCCATAACCATAAGGAGAATCAGGACGAGGAAAATGCGAAACAATCCTATGCCTCTTTTGTGCTCCCGTGGAATATGCGGGTTCTGCTCACGCTCAAGCTGTTTGAGCCGGTTGAACTCGGCCCTTGCCTGCCTGCGTGCCCTGAGCATAGCCTCCTGATTTGATTCATATCCCATAGTTGCCTCGTTAATATAATTACTACAATCTGATCAGTTACCCAGCCTGCCTGTGTGCCCGTCCTGATTATGGGCACGAACTCTGCGGCATACATTTGCTGTTGCCAGCAGCGGCCAGCATGGCCACCTGCCCTGTAGACAGCTGCCGGTCTGCAGGCTGCTTGCCAGCCCAGGGCATTCCCAATGGTCAGTCCCTGGCTGCGCCATAAAAACAGCTATGGCCCCTGCCTGATCAAAAATGCCACCCATGTGGCGATGCCTGTCTGATCGCGACATCTGCACCTTGCACATGTCGGTCATGCCCTCACATATTTATCACAATTAAGCTGCATGGGCAGTTGCCCCTGGGCTTTTTGATGCTGCTGACAGTGAAGAGCAAGCGCAGAGATCAACGGTTTGTTTCCCGGAATCTTTGCGCCTGATTTGTAAAAATTAGAGCTTTGCAGGCAAAAACAGGGCACAAACTACATTCAGTGCCCCAATTTGTCAAATCCTGTGGCCCATTATGATGGCCTTTATCACAGTACCCAAGGCCACCAGTCACTGCTCAGCCCGCTCCTTGCTGTAAGTCACCTTTCCCCACAACACCACGCCTTACATCGCACCGGTCTGTCATTTCCTCATTGCAATGCCAGCTCCACAAATGCAGAGCCAGCCCCATAAATATGTAAAAGTCCATTCTGCGTGTCCCTGCCCCTTTAGCCCTGCAAGCAGCGACTTCAACTGAGGTCCTGCGCGTACGCAACTACATATTGAAACTGAAGATCTTGCTGCGGCCGGGAGTACATACCGCCAAAGCGGAGGACGTCATGGGCGGGCCCCTGCCCGCCTGACAAATGAGAAAATCCCAAAGTCAGGCCTGAATTAGAGTACAATTCTCTATTTATGCTTAAGCGGGTCGGCCAATGCCAATGCAGCCGATCTGAAACCGAGCTCATCCCCGGGCGAACCTCAACAGTAAAGTTATGGACGCCACCAGTAAAGCCTGACCTTGCAGGCATACCAGGACATGCCAAAGTGTGAACTGCCTGATGACAGATCGTAAAGCAGCGCCAGCGCTGAGCACAGCGCTGCCGTGAGCTGCCAGCTGACGTCATCGCCACACAGCCGGGCACAATTTGGCATGGCCTGAGAACAGCAACGCTGTCGGCAGGACTGACAGATACCATCATGCGGCAAGGGCTTCATTTGCCTTGCCATCAAGGGCGCGCCCTGTGGGCGTCCCAGAGGGCGGCCCTGGGGGCATTGCCCTCCGGGCATTGCCAGATGGGGGTATGCAGTCGCAGCCGTCAGAGACATGCTGTTCTGAGGCAGGGGCCGGGGACTGAGCCAGGGTGCTTTCTGTTTCACAGCCTAAAGGAATCTTAGAGAAATCTACTATGGAAATGGATAAGACCTACCAACCGGAAAATTTTGAAAGCAAAATTTACCAGAACTGGGAAGAAAAGGGCCTGTTCAAGCCAAATGGCGACAGCTCCCGACCATCATTCTCCATCGCCCTGCCTCCTCCAAATGTGACAGGATCTCTGCACATGGGTCACGCTTTCCAGCAGACCATTATGGATGCCTTAATCCGTTACCACCGCATGAAGGGTGACAACACCCTGTGGCAGTGCGGTACCGACCATGCCGGTATTGCTACCCAGATGGTAGTTGAGCGCAAGATTGCTGCCGAGGAAGGCATTACCCGTCACGACCTTGGCCGTGAAGAGTTCATCAAGCGCATCTGGCAGTGGAAAGAGCAGTCTGGTGGCACCATTACCAGCCAGATGCGCCGTCTTGGTGACTCCGTAGACTGGACACGCGAGCGCTTCACCATGGACGAGGGCCTGAGTGCTGCCGTGCTTGAGGTTTTCGTACGCCTTTATGATGAGGACCTGATTTACCGTGGCAAGCGCCTTGTAAACTGGGACCCTAAGCTGCGCACCGCCATTTCCGATCTCGAAGTTGAGAACAAGGAAGTCAAGGGCTCCATGTGGTACATCCGCTACCCTCTGGCCGATGGCGTAAAGACAAAGGAAGGCAAGGACTACCTGCTGGTAGCCACCACCCGTCCTGAGACTCTGCTTGGTGATACTGCCGTAGCCATCAATCCAAAGGATGAGCGCTTTAACGATCTGATTGGCAAGTTCCTCGAGCTGCCTCTGGTAGGCCGTCGTATTCCAGTGATCGCCGATGATCACGCCAACATGGAAACAGGTACCGGCTGCGTAAAAATCACCCCGGCCCACGACTTTAACGACTATGCCGTAGGTCGCCGTCACTCCCTGCCAATGGTCAACATCATGACCGAGGACGCCTGCATCCGTGACGCTTCCGAGGTTTACAACACCGACGGTATTGCCTCTGACGAGACTACTGATTTCATCCCTGAGAATCTGCGCGGCCTCGAGCGTTTCAAGGCCCGTGAGGTTGTTCTTGCAGACCTTGAGAAGCTTGGTCTGCTCGATCACATCGAGGATCACACCCTGTCCCAGCCTTTTGGTGACCGTGGTGGAGTGCCTATCGAGCCTCTGCTTACCGACCAGTGGTACGTTCGTGCCAGGATCCTGGGCAAGGAAGCTCTGGAGGCCGTAGAGGATGGTCGCATCAAGTTTGTACCTGCCCAGTACACCAACATGTACTACTCCTGGATGCGTGATCTGCAGGACTGGTGTATTTCCCGTCAGCTGTGGTGGGGTCACCGTATTCCTGCCTGGTATGACAAGGATGGCAAGGTCTATGTAGCCCGCAGCGAAGAGGAAGTACGCAGCAAGTACAGCCTCGGTGCCGACGTTGAGCTGACTCAGGATCCTGATGTTCTTGACACCTGGTTCTCCTCCGCTCTGTGGACCTTCTCCACCCTGGGCTGGCCTGATGATACCCAGGCAATGAAGATGTACCACCCTACATCTGTTCTGGTAACCGGCTTTGACATCATCTTCTTCTGGATTGCCCGCATGATCATGATGACCATGCACTTTATCAAGAATGAAGACGGCTCATCCCAGATTCCTTTCCACACTGTTTACGTTACAGGCCTGATTCGTGACGAAGAAGGTCAGAAGATGTCCAAGTCCAAGGGCAACGTTCTTGACCCTATCGACATGATTGACGGCATCAGTGCTGATGATCTGGTAGCCAAGCGCACCGCCAACATGATGCAGCCTCAGATAGCTGAGAAGATCGCCAAGCGTACCCGCAAGCAGTTCAAGGACGGCATAGCTCCTCACGGTACCGATGCTCTGCGCTTTACCTTATGCGCCCTTGCCTCCAATGGCCGCGACATCAACTGGGACATGAAACGCCTTGAGGGCTACCGCAACTTCTGTAACAAGCTGTGGAATGCTTCCCGCTTCGTACTGATGAATGTAACTTCAGAAAAGCTCGCCCGTCCTCAGGACAGCGATCTGTCACTTGCTGACCGCTACATTCTCTCCCGTCTGTCCAGCTGCATTGAGACCGTAGAAGGTCATATGAACAACTACCGCTTCGATCAGGTAGCTGCCACTATCTACGAGTTTATCTGGAACGAGTACTGCGACTGGTACCTTGAGTTCACCAAGGCCACCTTAAAGGATGACAATGCCACTCAGGCTCAGAAGGACGCTACCGCCTACACCCTGGTTAACGTTCTTGAGGCCATCCTGCGTATGGCCCACCCGGTCATTCCTTTCATCACTGAGACCATCTGGCAGCAGACCGCTCCAATGCTTGATCGCATGAACGCTGACCAGACCATCATGACCGCCGCCTATCCATGTGCCGGTGATTATGCCCGTGATGAAGAGGCTGAAAAGGCCATCAGCTGGATCCGTGACTTCATTACCTGTGTACGTAACCTCAGAGCCGAAATGAAGGCCAGCCCTGCCATGACTCTGAGCGTCATGCTCCGTGATGCCGGTGACTTTGAGCGCTCCTGTGTGGAGAACTACTCAGCTTACCTCACCCTGCTCAGCAACATCGAAAAGCCTGTCTTTGTCGGTGACGAGACCCTGCCTCCTTGCGTATCCAAGCCTCTTGATAAGGCTGAGGTACTCATTCCTATGAAGGATCTCATCAACAAGGAAGACGAGCTCAAGCGTCTGGGCGAAATGGCTGCCAAGCTTGAAGGCCTGATTAAGGGCGGTGAGGCCAAGCTGCAGAACGAGGCTTTTGTCTCCCGCGCTCCAGCCAACATCATTGAGGGTGCCCGCGCCCAGGTTGAGCTTAATAAGGAGCAGCTGGCCAAGATCAAGGCTCAGATGGAAGAGCTCAACCGTCTGTAAGCCCCCGGCTGTCACCGGTCAGCGTGAGCCCCGGCAGGCCGTGTTTTGCCTGGCGCTGAGCGCCGGGCTGCCCTGCCGGCCGCACCGGCTAACGATGCTTACGGCAGGCAGGAGCTGCATCAGGCACTGCAGCAGCTGCGCAAACGCTTTACTGCTGCATGCTGACATCCGTGATCTGCAGCTGAAAGCCAGGACTGTGCAGCTGCACGGTCACTAACAGGGCAGATACCGGTAACCGTTTGATCACTTTTGATACATGACCAGGTGTCCATGTAAACATGCATCACTCAGGTCACAGACAGAAAATGCGTCACCCTCATATGGGGGTGACGCATTTTTTTATCTTAAAATCTCGTGAGTACACTCCCGTGAATATCTGTCTGTTTACCAATATCAACCTGGGATAAATCAGCCACATGCGAGCGAATTTAATCTGAATTTGAGGATGAGTTTTGTCTGCTGTATCAATACTCATCAATCATAAACTGTTACGTATTACACGGTCAGAAATAAGGACAACATATCGAAAAAACATGATAAAAACGTACTTTCATGTGTCGAAAAATATTGTCCTGTCATGTATCTAAATGATAGTATTGCCTCGATAATAATTCGAGCTGCCACTCTTGAGGTGTTTAGTGTGGCAGCTGTTAAAGCGATTATTTTCAGCCAGTCTCAGTGCAAGAGCTGAGTATATTATTTTGCAATGATTTACTGAGGTATTACGCTTAACATTCAGGCCGAACTCTGCCCGGCTGAGGTATGCCTCAAGGACAGGTTCTCTTTGAGAGCGTATGAATGATATGCAGAAACCTCCCCTGCTTAAAAGCCATAAGTATGGAGAGGGTCAGGACTGCCGCCTTGTACGGCCATGCTGCAACATGAGCCTTCTGCATAATGTAAACTGATATTTTCGTTTGATAAGCATAACGGCACTGCCAGCAGTCAGATGCCGTCATATCATCAGCCATACCGCAAGCTTCCGTGCCATCATCTGCCAGGCCATCAGCAGCTATCCGGCAGCCTGCGGCAGCCCTGATGCGTGGTTCTCATCAAAATATGCACACTTAAGCCTGTTAAGGACTTATCTGATTTGAGAGCCGCAAAGTTATTATTGATATTTGTAATTTTAGTTGTATAACCGGATATGCTCAGAACAGCACTGACAAAGCCTCTGACCCAGGCAGAGAGATACGGCAGACATGCAGCGCTATGATGCTGCATACAGACATGTCTGCACGTTCAGTTGAACTTTCGATGCGATAATGGACAAAGGTCGCCCTGCAGCCAGGCAGTCAGCTACAGTGTAGCCCCTGGCCTGGCTGCCAGACCGCCATACTGGCTTAAGTTCGACCTGCACAGCCGTTCTGAACCGGCTTCCATGCTTGTAAATCCTGAATCCCGGCCGTCACAGACGGCCCCTTAACCAACACTTATAAACAGCCACTGCGTCTGCAACAGGAGCAAAATCAAGCGCCATGCCTGCAAAGCCATGCTATGCAAGGCCCGGGCTCCGTCCCTGACGGGCAAACCAGGCAATTGCCATCCAGGCATTCAAACAAGGTCCCAGTTCTGGCAGATCACCTGGCTGCTGAATGCTCTCAACGGCAGAAAAGTCTGTACCATGCTTATAAATCCTTCCTGGTAAGAAAGCTTTCCTGGTAAGAAAGCTTACCTGTACGGGAGCTCTCATACAGTCAGGCAATGGCTTCATAATCAGCTCCCTGCAGACAACGCAGCATGGCGCTGCGCATCTGCCCAGTCTTATCAGCAGCAGACTGCAAGGATGCGCTTCACATAAACAGCCGGTCTCAACCGCACCTCAAGGCTAATCAGGCTAAGCCGTCAACACTTCAGTCTGACCCTGTATGTGCACGAGCCCGGAAAAGGCAAAAGGCAGTATCACTCTGATGAGCAATACTGCCTTTTGCTTATGGGTGGAGCTGCTGCGCGATGCGGTGCAGCAGCACAGCGCGATGCTGTGCGGTGCGGTGCAGCACAGCTGCGCAGGCTTCACCGGCCGCTAATGCGCTGCCATTACCGGCCAGAATGCTGGCCTGGGAGTGAAATTAATACTGACGGATAACCAGAGACTGCCCCTCAACAATGGTGTCGGCCTGAACCTGAAAGTAACCTGCATCCATACCAGTTGCGCTGAGATCATAGGCACTGAGCTCACCAATGGCCTCACGACCACATACTATCTGCTGGGAGTGAACCTTGTTCAGGCGCATGTCCACGCCGTTGAGGCTGACATTTACTCTGCGGGCCAGACCAAGAATCATCACGCCGGCCACACCGTTTTGCACGCCCAGAATCTGCACTTTGACTACATCAGGAGAGGCATCTTTCCTGAGCTGAGAATACAGGGCACAGGGATTGGTCGGGGTCACACGCTGAGCTGTACCGTCAGCCACAGCTGGTGAACAGACTCCAGCCACGACAAAAGCGGCGGCAGCGGCGGCTATGCACAGTGATCTGAACTTCAGGGCCATTGAGATTACCTCCATCATTATCTGCCGCTCAGGGGCGACATTACCGTGTCATCAATGAAGCATCCAGTAACAAAGAAGCTTCAGGTCATCAATGAAGCATCCAGTCACAAAGAAGCTTCAGGTCATCAATGAAGCATCCAGTCAAAATGAAGCCTGAGGTTATCAGTAAACACCGGTCATCGACGACAGTAACAGTCATGATATAACGTCACAATGAGTAATGCATTAGGAGTACCAGGCTTTTTCTTTGTTATATTTTGCTCTGGAGCAAGAAACAGCAAAATGCCTTATATAGGCGCATTTCCCCGTAACGCCTCTTATATCAGTGCAAATTGCAGATAAATTCAGGTTTGGCTAGAAAACCATCAGATTTTGCGCTATGTTAGAGCCACTTTCAGTAAATTGTCCGAGCACATTAGCCCCAGACAGGGCGCTGGCCCAGAGCCGGCAATGTGCTCGCATCCTCACATGTTGATTCAGGACCTGAATTTCTTTCAGTACCAGGCCCCTGCCCCTCCCTTACACGTAAACCTCCCCCTTAGACACCAGTCTCTCCGCTGAGCCCCATGGTCCCAGGCGCTTTGCGCTGCCTGAACACAAAGCAGACCCGTCCCCCATGAGCCCTCCTGGCGTGCACGTGCAAATGTACCTTCCAACAGCAGCCAGCATAGTCCCCAGACCAGCCCCAACAGCAGGCCGGCCTGCTATAGCTGACCTCAGCTTAAATCCATTCCCGCGACCAATCCCCAGATGCCATGTCACACATCCTGACACAGTAGGCTGTCTGTCCCTGGCCAGCTGTGCCACACCTCTGCATGCAACAGGCTGCAGAACGTAACCGGTCTGTAGGTCAGCATAGCTGCAGAGCAACATTGCTGCCCCTGATGTCCCACTGTTCCATCAGCCCCAGAGGCCACACCTGCGCACAGCCCTGCTGCTGTGCTGTGTGCAGTCAAGGCGACTTCAGGGACTGCTGGCGGATGGCTGCACTGTGGGGCGTTATGTGCTCCTAATTTGAGCAAGGGCCATAGTAGTGGTCTGATTTTGGTGCAAAGAGTCAGCTAATGAGCTAAAAAGGCCCCACATAAGGGGCAACTGTCCTATATTAATAGAGCTGGATTCTCTCAGGCCCTGAGGCCTGTTTTTCTTTTAGCTCTGCAAGCAGCTGTGCACAATCTTGCCGGGCAATGTGCAATTTGCGATCAAAAGGAAACGAAAATGAAGTTCGCGACCAAATGTCTGCATGCAGGCTATAAGCCTGGAAACGGTGAGCCAGGCGTATTCCCTGTCTATCAGAACACCACTTATACCTATACCTCAACCGATGAAGTAGCCTCTCTTTTTGACCTCAAGTCTGCAGGCTTTTTCTACTCCCGTCTTGCCAACCCTACTGTTGATGCTGTTGAGAAGAAAATAACCGAACTTGAAGGCGGCGTAGGCGCTATCTGTACCTCCTCAGGTCAGGCCGCCTGCATGCTGGCCATTATGAACCTGTGTGTCAGCGGCGATCATCTGGTAGCCTGCTCCAATATCTATGGCGGCAGCATCAATCTGCTGGCCGTTACCCTCAAGCGCTTTGGCGTCGAGGTAACCTTTGTTGACGGGAGTCTGAGCAATGAGGAGCTTAGTAAGTACTTCCGCCCTAATACCAAAGCTGTCTTTGCCGAGACCATTGCCAATCCGTCCACCCGTATTCTTGATATCAGCCGTATAGCCGACCTTGCTCACTCAAATGGCGTACCTCTGATTGTGGACAACACCCTTGCTACCCCTTATCTGTGCCGTCCATTTGAGTTTGGCGCTGACATTGTAATGCACTCAACCACCAAGTACATCGACGGTCACGCCCTGAGTGTAGGCGGTGTTGTTGTTGATTCGGGCAACTTTGACTGGAGCGCCCACAAGGACAAGTTCGCCGAGTTCTCTGAGCCCGATCCTTCCTACCATGGCTGTGTCTATACCGAGAGCTTTGGAAGTGCTGCTTACATAGTCAAGGCCCGTGTCCAGCTTATTCGTGACATTGGCTGTCTGCAGAGCCCGCAAAACGCGTTTTACATCAATCAGGGCCTGGAGACTCTGCCTTTACGCATGGAGCGCTACTGCGCCAATGCCCTTGAGGTGGCCCGCTTCCTGTCTGCCAATGATAAAGTCGAGTCTGTATCTTACCCAGGTCTGGCCGGCTCATCTGACTATGGCCTTGCTCAGAAGTATCTGCCAAACGGCTGCTCAGGTGTAATCGCTCTGGTGCTTAAAGGCGGCCGTGATGCCGGTGCCCGCTTTATCGACAATCTCAAGCTGGTACGCCTTGAGGTTCACGTAGCTGACATCAAGAGCAGCGTGCTGCACCCTGCCTCCTCCACCCACCGCCAGCTCACAGATGAGCAGCTCTCTGCCGCCGGCATCGAAGCTGGCATGGTGCGCCTGTCAGTAGGCCTTGAGAATGTCAGTGACATCATCGAAGACCTGCGTCAGGCCCTCGATGCTGTCTAACCTGCCCGGGACGCCCCCAAAGGGCTGGCGGCTTGCTGGTGCATGGCTGATGCCCTGAGGGCGCAGCCATCCGGACCGGCCAAAGAAAAAGCAGGACTGAGAATGAACTCGGTCCTGCTTTTTTCATTGTGGACAGCTGAGCACCGGCTGCTGCAAGTGCTACGGCTGCTGACCTTGTCAGCAGCGCAGCCAGCCGGCCAAAAGCTTCAGGGCTTTAGCAGCCACAGGCCTTGCGCAGAGCTTTATCAGCCACGGGCCTGCGCAGAGCTTTATCAGCCATAGGCCTTACGCAGAGCCTTATCAGCCACGGGCCTTGCGCAGGGCATCTACCAGGCGGCCCTTGACGTTTTCAAAGCCGCCATTGCTCATGACAATCACATCAGTGTTGTCATCAACTGCAGCTACTACCCTGTCAATGAGGTCAGCTGTGGTGGTATTGATGATGTGCAGAGGCTTTGGACAGTCGGTAACCAGACGGCTCATATCCCAGCTTACGGCCTCATTCTGATAGACAAAGACCTCATCTGCAGCGCTGAAAGACTGACCGAGCAGCTCGGAGTTGGCGCCCATCTTCATGGAGTTGGAGCGTGGCTCAAAAACACATACTATGCGGCGCTGCTCGCCCATCTTCTTGCGCAGGCCGTCAATTGTGGTAGCAATGGCGGTTGGATGGTGAGCAAAGTCGTCATAGACACGCACATTACCAATCTGGCCAACCAGCTCCATACGGCGCTTTGGCATCTTAAACTCGGCCATGGCACGGGCACCTTCCTCAAAGGAAACACCGGCCTCATGGGCTGCCAGCAGGGCCATAAAAGCATTATGGGCATTGTGCAGACCAGTGGCATTGATGGTGACTGAACAGAGCTTTTTGCCCTCACGGTCCTTTACTGAGAACTCAGAGCCGTCGGCACTGTCGATGCTCAGCACATAAGGACAGCTATCTGAACCTGTGGCCAGAGGCTTTGCCCACAGCCCCTTGTCTATGGTGGACTGGACATTGGCATCATCGGCCGGATAAATCACGGTACCTGAGGAAGGGATGATGCGTATCATCTGATGGAACTGCTTTTTGATGTCTTCAATGGAATTGAAGATATCAGCATGGTCAAATTCAATATTGTTGATGATTGCGATATTAGGGTGGTAGTGAACGAACTTGGAGCGCTTGTCAAAGAAAGAGCAGTCGTACTCGTCAGCTTCAATGACAAAGAACTCACTGTCGGTCACACGGGCAGAGTAGCCAAAGTTCTCTGGTATACCACCTACGAGAAAGCCCGGATTCTTACCTGCATATTCGAGTATCCAGGTGAGCATTGCTGTAGTGGTGGTCTTGCCGTGAGTACCGGAGACGGCCAGTACAGTACGGGAACGCAGACACAGATCCTCAAGGAAGCCCGGACCTGACACATAGTTAAGGCGTTCATCGAGCATACGCTCGATTACAGGCATACCGCGCTTCATGACATTTCCGACCACAATGAGATCAGGCCTGATATCCAGCTGGGCGGCATCATAGCCCTGGTAGATGGTAATACCGGCCTCCTGCAGCTCATCGCTCATAGGTGGGTAAACGTTCTGATCTGAACCGGTAACCTTATGTCCTGCCTGCTTGGCAATAAGAGCAATACCTCCCATGAAGGTACCGCAGATTCCTAAGATATGAATATGCATGATGGTATGACTGTGTTAAAAGGGCAAACTGGTAACGCGCGCCCTGCGTGGCACCATATAGCGATGACCATATGGCGAGCACCATATAGAGGACATCATATGGCAGTCACCATATGGAGAGCACCATATGACGGTCTGCATATGGCTGGCTCCACAGAGCGTATCTGCAAGCCTGTGAGCCGAGAGCTCAGGGGCAGCCGTTCTGCCTGAAAAGGGCATGAAAAAGCCGGGTAATGCTCAAAGCTGTATGCTCAAAGTATTAACCCGGCATCTATTGTCGTCTAAAATCGCCGGAAATGCAGCAACTTCAGCTGTCCTGTCTTACTTGGCAGGAGTGATATTGTTATTTACTACGCACTTGAGGTAAGGCTCGAAGGTACGTGAGTAGGTAGCCAGCTGCTTGCCATTTTCGTCAATTTCAATGGCATAGACAGGCATATCGTTCTTATTGCCCCACTCTACAGCGGCCTTGGCACCCAGTACCAGCAAACCGGTATCAAGGGCATCAGTTACCATGGCGCTGCGGCCCAGTACTGATACAGATACGGTGCGGTGGTCAATTGGCTTGCCAGTATTGGTATTGATGACGTGAGAGTAGAACTTGTTGGTCTCTTCATCAAGGAAGAAGTTGCGGTAGGAGCCGGCAGTGGAGATAGCCATATCATGAGGGCAGACTACCTGATAGACACGGGCACCCTGGCTTAAAGGGTCCTCAATGCCTACACGCCAGAGCTTGCCATCAGGGTTACCACCCTTGGAACGGATAGCACCGGCAACAGCAATCATGTAGCTGGTCAGGCCCTTTTCATCCATAAGGGCAGCCAGCTCGTCAGCGGCCAGACCTTCACCAATGGTGGACAGGTCCAGAGCCACACGTGGATCGTGCTTGCGCAGGTAGGCGGTATTACCGGCACGGCGCAGTTCAAACTTGTCCAGGCCTACATAGGAACGGGTGGTCTTAATCTGCTCATCAGTTGGGGACTTCTTAATATCGCCCTGAGGACCAAAGCCCCAGAGATTTACCAGAGGACCTACAGTTGGGTCCATGGCCTGGTCAACCAGACGGGACTGGCGGATAACCTCTTCCATAATGCCAGCCAGATAGCCTGAGATTACAAAGTCCTCAGTACTGTCAAAGGCATTGAAGCGGGCAATTTCAGCTTCCTTGTCAAAAGAGGAAATGGCATCAGATACTTTCTTGAAGATGAACTCGGCATCATTACGCAGAGTTTCTTCACCGCCTGGATAGCCACCTGGCACAGTGATGTAGTAGAAAGTGCCAAAGGTCTTGCCATCGATCTTGGTTACGGAAGTGGACTTCTCGGTAACCTGGTCAGCTGGGCGGTCAGGCTCCTGGTCCTTGCAGCCAGAAAGGCTTAAGGTCATACAGGCGGCTGCAACAACAGCTGAAAGAGAAAGTACTTTCTTAAATTTAGTCACCATCATCCCCTTTAAAATAAGTTTCTGCAGTTACTGCTCACAGCCCGGTCAGGCTGCTTGTTCATAATACGACAGGCTCCGGCATTACTGCGCTTTCACCATTACCAGCGCCCGCCCCTGCACCTGCAACGGCATCATGCAGACAGCGAACAGCGCAAAATCATCAGGCCCGGCCCGGCAGCAGCCCAGGCGCCTGAATCACCCAGCCATACGGGATAACTGGCATATGCAGCGATCATACACCAAAGACAAATCAGCCATAAAGGCACGATCCATCTAAATATAAGTTATTTTGCGCTCCCGATAACATCCATAAACACGAATAAGCCACAAAACAGCGCAAAAAAAATCTACCCCGCCCGGCCAGCCATTCCAGCCTCATTCGGGATGGCCCCATATGACATGGAGCATCGTAACTGCATGCCCCCACGTCAGCAACAGGCTACGGGCCAGGACTTGACCGCTATGCTTCAGAGCAAGACTTCACCAGGCATGGGGATACATGCATGCTTCCAGGCTGACAAAAAAATTGCCCGCAGTCCCTGCCCTGTGGGCCGGTAAGACTGCGGGCATTTGATGCACGGTGCAGAACGTTGCCGTACATTGGCTGCCCTGGCTTTATCAGACCTGCTTGAAAGCGATATTGTCCTTGCCCTGGGCGCTCTCGTGCTCAGTATCGTTAAGGCACTTCTTGGTTGGCTTGCGTTGCTGGCCCTGGAAGCCGCAGGAGCTGTTGGTGCAGGCGACACAGGTCAGGCCCTCAAGAATGGCGTGAGCCTCGCTTTCAGACTTGAGACCGCCTCTCTTGAAAATCATGCCCATTGCCAGGCAGAAAACGAAAACCAGAAAAATGCCGAATGAAACCAGGTAAACCATAAAACACCTCAGTAGCCTGAGCTATAGAAAATTAACAGTGATCCTAAAAGATCTCCCGCTATCCCTGACCAAGCTGATCGAGCCAAAAGCTTTATCCGGCCTGAGCTTACTATTGAGCAGAGATTTATCAGCTGCCATGTGTCCTGGCAGCTGACCATCTATTTAACACCAGTGACCGCCTGATCTCAAGGAAAAAGCACGTTTTTAGCGACAAAGAACAGATAAGAATTGTCATTACTCAGCAATGACAGCTCAACGCCACCGCCATATCCCCACGATAAGGTCCTTCACTTAGCATCACGCCATTACCTGCCCTGCAGCTGTCCCGGCATCAGCCCGGACACAGAGGCGGCTCCCGCTCTGTGCAGCAACCAGTCTGCCTGCGAAGTAGTACCTCATGTGTCCGTATGCGCAGCAACCAGTCTGCCTGCGCAGTAGTACCTCATGTGTCCGTATGCGCAGCAACCAGTCTGCCTGCGCAGTAGTACCTCATGTGTCCGTATGCGCAGCATACCAGGCTCTCAGGACATATGAGCTGCAGTATGTCAGGGCAGCTCACTTTGATTGATTTGGTTTAGCTGCAAAGTGGTCATATAATGTCTGCGGATCTGAAAAGGCATATCTTTCAGGGATGCAGCAGCCCGGGCTGCTGTTAACTCCATAAGATACGCCCTTTGAGAACATGTCCAGAGCACAGCATTACGACCAGACCAGACAGGGACTGGCCTTGCTTATCTTTGGGGTCAATCTTTTCTTTAGGGTTTTATTTTTCCATGCGTACCAGTCATTACTTACTCGCAACTTTAAAAGAGAATCCAGTCGAGGCCGTTGTTGACAGCCACCGTCTGATGTTGCGTGCCGGTCTGATCCGCCAGGTAGCCTCAGGTATTTATAACTGGCTGCCTACCGGTATGAGAGTTCTCCACAAAGTGGAAGCCATTGTTCGCGAAGAGATGAACAAGAAAGGCGCCATCGAACTTTCCATGCCTGTGGTTCAGCCCGCTGACTTATGGCGTGAGTCCGGTCGCTATGTAAAGTACGGCCCTGAGCTGTGCCGCCTCAATGACCGCAAGCAGAATGAGTTCGTTCTGGGCCCTACCCACGAGGAGGTCATCACTGCTCTGTGCCGCTATGAGATCAAGTCTGCCCGTCAGCTGCCACTTAATCTCTATCAGATTCAGACCAAGTTCCGTGACGAAGTACGTCCTCGCTTTGGCGTAATGCGCGGCCGTGAGTTCATCATGAAGGACGGCTACTCCTTCCACGTTGACCACGAGTCCCTCGAGAAGACCTACCAGGACATGTACGATGCTTATACCAACATCTTTACCCGTCTTGGTCTGACCTTCCGTGCTGTAGAGGCTGATACCGGCTCCATCGGTGGCAACAACTCCCACGAGTTCCAGGTTCTGGCAGATGCCGGCGAAGACACCATCGCCTACTCTGATGAGTCAAGCTACGCAGCCAATATCGAAATGGCTGAGGCCGTAGCTCCGCAGGGCACCCGTGGTGAGCCAGGTGAAGCCTGCTCCAAGGCTGCTACCCCAGGCTGCCACAGTGTTGACGAGGCAGCTGCAGCCCTTAAGCTCGATGCAAACCAGGTTTTAAAGAGCCTCGTTGTACGCGGCGAGCCTGATGAGAATGGGCAGTATGACCTCATCCTGCTGGCCTTACGTGGCAATCAGGAGTTAAATGAGATTAAGGCTGGCAAGATTAAGGGCGTAGCCAATCCTGTTGAGTTTGCTACCGACGAGGAAATCTTCTTGTTCACCGGTGCTCATCCAGGCTCACTTGGTCCAGTAGGCTTCAAGGGCCGCGTGATTATTGACCGCAACGTCAACATCATGAGCAACTTTGCCTGCGGCGCCAACGAGGACGGTTTCCACTTAATCAATGTTAACCTCGACCGCGACATCACCGGCTATGAAGTAGCTGATCTGCGCAATGTTGAAGAGGGCGATCCAAGCCCTGATGGCAAGGGCCGTCTGCACCTGCGCAAGGGTATTGAGGTAGGCCAGGTTTTCATGCTCGGCACCAAGTACTCCGAGGCTATGGGCGCTACCGTTACCGACTCCAATGGCAAGGCTGTCCCTATGGAGATGGGCTGCTACGGCATCGGCGTAACCCGCGTAGTTGCTGCTGCCATCGAGCAGCACCATGATGACAAGGGCATTGTATGGCCTGACTCCATGGCTCCATTCACCGTAGGTATTATCGCTCTTGGTCTGGGCAAGTCCCCTGAGGTTGCCGAAGCTGCTGAGAAGCTCTACAAGGAGCTTGAGGACCAGGGCATTGAGGTTCTGTACGATGACCGCGATGAGCGTGCCGGCGTCATGTTCTCCGACATGGAGTTAATCGGTATCCCTCATGTGATCACTATCGGTGCCAAGGGTCTTGGCCAGGGCATTATAGAATACAAGAACCGCCGCAGCGGCGAGCGCGAGAACATCCCTGCAGACCAGATTCTCGACGCCATCAAGGCCAGAATCAACCGCTAATCCGGCAACTAATCAATCCCGGGCCTGCCTCCAGGACAGCCCCTGGATATGAAGCTGCAACAAAGCCCCGCACAGCAACGGCTGCAAGCCTTGTCCTGCGGGGCTTTTTGTTTCCAGCTGGTAAACACAGAATTAAAGTAACCTCTCAAAAAGACAAAGGCTTCACTGCGCTCCACTATGGCCCACTTCTCATCAGGTACTTTATTTCTTAATAAGGAAACGATCTCACAAATGATCCCATTTATACGTGCGTCTTACTATTATCGCATGTATCTATATAGATAATATTGCAGCCTTTGCATCGACAGCCTGTTAACGGTCTAATAACCAACTGCTGTCCCGTTACAGTTGATAATGCAGGATACTGCGCCAGAAATTGGACCCAGGCACCATTTCAGGCTAAATATACACACTTCAGGAGAGTTATCGATGGCAGTTTATGTAAATACCAATGTCAGCTCCTTAAACGGACGCAGATACCTAAACAACGTACAGAATCAGCTCACTACTACATACCAGCGCCTCAGTTCAGGCATGAGAATCAACAGCGCCAAGGACGACGCTGCTGGTCTGCAGATTTCATCCCGCTTAACCACTCAGATTAATGGCCTGAATCAGGGTAACCGCAACGCCTCCGACGGTATTGCCCTTGCTCAGACCATCGAAGGCGCCATGGATGAGACCACCTCCATGCTGCAGAAGATCCGTACTCTTGCAGTTCAGGCAGCAAACGGCACCAACACTGCAGAGGATCGCGCAGCTCTGAAGAAAGAAGCTGATGCTCTTGGTAATGAGATTACCCGTATTGCCCGTCAGACCAAGTTCGGTGGTAAGACTGTTCTTGACGGTGCTAACGATGATTCTATTTATACAAAGCCAGCTGCCGGTAATGATGTAAAAGGCAAAATGACCCTGCAAGTAGGCGCAAACAAGGGTGACACCATCGACTTTGAGGTCGAGACCACAATTATGTCGAAGCTTTTTGTTGCAGGCGCTGCAGGTGGTAATGCGCTATGGGATAAAGCTGCTGGTTTTACCCTTGCTACAGCGGACGATGCCAGCAAGCTAATTGCTGAAATTGATTCAGTAATTGCCAAGGTTGATGGTCAGCGTGCTGGACTAGGTGCTATCCAGAACAGATTAGAGAGTTCAATTCGCAACCAGGCTAATGTTTCTGCCAACCAGGCTGACGCCCGTAGCCGCATTCGTGACGCTGACTTCGCCGAGGAGTCTGCCAACCTGAGCCAGCAGTCAATCATTCAGCAGGCTGCTACATCAATGCTCATGCAGGCCAATACCCGTCCACAGCTTGGTCTGTCCCTGCTGGGTTAATAACGCTCACAAAGCCACTCCTTGTCAGCATAGCTGGCCAATGCAAGAGCCTGACTGATTTGCAGTCGGGCTCTTTGCATTTAAGGGAAAAGAACACTATTCAGTCAATGAGATTTAGTGCCCAGAGTGCACTCCTGGGTCTTTGCATACCCCTGCGTTTTACACAATATATTCAAATACTGTTATTTATATTGACAGTCATTACACAGATTTTTACAAAGAGCACTATGTATCTATTTTGTTTCTGCAGGTACGGTTGAATCGCGGTTTGTAGCTATGAGCAATTAACATTCTCTATACCGTTACTGAGCTTGAGAATTAATTTAGACACATAAGCGATAAATGGAAGCCCGATTCGACAATTACGGCGCTTTCAGGAGAGAAGACAATGGCAGTTTATGTAAATACAAATGTCAGCTCCTTAAACGGACGCAGATACCTTAACAACGTACAGAATCAGCTCACTACTACGTACCAGAGACTCTCGTCTGGCATGAGAATTAACAGTGCCAAAGACGATGCAGCAGGTTTACAGATCAGCAGCCGTCTGACAACTCAGATTAACGGTCTTAACCAGGGTAACCGCAATGCCTCCGACGGTATTGCCCTTGCTCAGACCATCGAGGGAGCCATGGATGAGACCACTTCCATGCTGCAGAAGATCCGCACTCTGGCTGTTCAGTCTGCCAACGGTACCAACACTGCTGAGGACCGCGCCGCCCTTAAGAAAGAGGCTGATTCCCTTGGTCGTGAAATTACCCGTATTGCTCAGCAGACCACTTTCGGCGGTAAGACTGTACTGGACGGCGCAAACGACACATCTATCTACGGCAAGCCAGCAGGCGGTAATGCAGACAGCGGCAAAATGACATTACAGGTTGGCGCCAATAAGGGTGATACTATCGACTTTGAGGTACAGACCACCATTATGTCCAAGCTGTTCGTAGCCGCTCAAGGTGCTAACGCAGCATGGGATAAGACTAATGGCTTTGTTATGGGTACAGCCGATGAGGCCAGTAAGCTCATTGCTGAAATTGATTCAGTAATTGCCAAGGTTGATGGTCAGCGTGCTGGACTAGGTGCTATCCAGAACAATCGCCACCCCCTATGGTGTTGACCCTTGCCAGAAAACCGCATATATAAGCCGTTTATAAGCAACTACCCTCGAGGTAGTTTTTTTATGTCTAAAATACAACTTGTATGGCAGTTAAATGACTCAAAATCTGTGTACAAACAATTGTGCATTTAGGTGTTTTTGATAAATATTATCATTTGTTTCACCACGCTATGTCGAAAGTAAATACATAATTATCTATATGATTTATAAAGGACGTAAGATATCGGATCGCGCCTAACGACACAACCATAGATACATAAGTCTAACTTTTACAGCTTAGAGCGTGTCAGCTCAAAGACAGATGCCAGTCAATATCCTCATTACTGGCTGGAGGATACCTACTTAGACGCATCATTCCATATAGTCTGACAATGTTTTGTATTAGGCATGGGGCCTTGGACCTTTTGAGCTACTAAAAAAAAATTTGAGTTCAAAAAGTCTACAGGATTAACCTGTAATGCAGCCTCAGCTACGGTCAGTTTGCTCCCTGTTATGGTGCGACAG